>NZ_SOKV02000071.1:0-8661 GCF_004407025.1 Paracoccus sp. DMF | reverse complement strand
AGCGGCCAGAAGCGGCGGTTGCCGGTTTCGTCGCGCAGATAGGTGTCGGGGTTCACGGTGCCCGCGAACACGCACTGGCGTGGCACTTCAACGGTGTAACGGCCATAGGGCGGACGGAAGCGGTCAGTGGTGCGGGTCAGAAAGGCCTTGATGCGCGAGACCTCGGCCCGACCGATGGCGTCGAGTTCGGCAATTTCCACGATCCAGACGCCCTGCATGTGAATGGCAGCATCCTTGGATCCAAGCTCGGGCAGTTCGTCGGTGAACCAGTCCTCGCCCGCCAGCACCTTGATGGCCGTCGATTTGCGCGCGCCCTGCGGCCCTTCGAGGATCAGCATATGATCGGCCTTCACGCCGGGCCGATAGATCCGGGCCACGGCCGAGATCAGCCAGAGTGCACCGATGGTGTGATGGAAGGCTGTCGGCGCGGCGCCGAGATAGGTGCTGGTCCAGGTCTCGATCCGGGGCGTGCTGTCCCATTTCAGGGTGTCGAGCCAGTCGCGAACCGGATGGATGCGCATGTCGCGGGCCACCGCGCCGACACCACGGCCGACAACCATCGGGGCGACGTTCAGCCCGCGCAATTGCAACCACTCGGCGGTGCGCACATCGTCGGCATCGTCCCAGGGGCGCGGAAATCGGATGGCCGGATCATCCCATGGCAACGGCTGACGAACCACGATACCTTGCGCGAACTCGTCGAAGGCCAGGAGCCCGGCAAAGACCGGATCCGAGGACAGGGCGATGATCACATTGGCCTCGTTGCGCTCGGGCGTGCCGGACAGATCCTGGCACAGCCGCCCAAACCAGGCGGGACGCGCAATCCTGCCCTGCGGATCGCCCGTCACATGCACGCGGCGGCGCAGTTCCGTCAATTGCTTGTCGAGGATCGACATGGAGATGCCGGTCGCAGTCTTGATCCGGGCGAGGATCTGGCGTTCCGGCAGCGGATCGAGCCGGGCAAGCGCAAGACGGCCGAGAAGGCTGGAGAGCGCGGCGAGTTCGGGCGGGTTGGTCAGCGCCTCGGCGGCGGCAATCAGAGCGTCCGGATCGCCAGGTGCCGGAGCCGCCACTGGCGTCGAAGCCTCAAGTCCGATCGGCTCGTCTGCCGAAATCTCCGGGCGATAGTCGGCCGCACGCGCCCCGCGCATCAGATCGTCGTTGAAATCATCGCCATGGAGCGGGACCACGATATCGTTCGGAATGTCGGCCCGGTTCAGGCGATCTGACAGGGTCGCAGCGGCTTGACGACCTGCGTCGCCTGCATCGGCGTAGATCGTGATCCGCGTCGTGCCCTCGGGCCAGCGAAAGCGCGCGAGGCCATCCGCGGACAGCGCCGCCCAAACGGCGGTGCCAAACAGGGCATGCGCTGCCAACGCTGTCTCGATGCCTTCGGCGATGCCGAGGTGGCCGTCCGCAGGCATGGCGAACAGGCGCACGGCTGCTTCGGCAACCGAACCCAGCATCTTCTTTCCCGCAGGTGCCTTGGTGCTGCCGTCGTCCAGCAGGAAGGTCCGGTGGATGCCCTGCGCGCGGGTGCCATCCGCCAGGCGTGGCAATGCGATCAGCCCCGGCCAACCGCGTCGCGTGTCGAAATCCGGCAAATCGGGGTGGAACAGCAGATCCGGGCATCCCGAATCGGCAAGGCTGCGGGTGCGGAGGTAGGTTTCGCCGGGGGTGCCAGCGAGCGGCTGTGCGCCGTCGACCAGTCGCGCAATCTCGCCGGTATGATCGGGCTTCGCGCGTGGCGCGTTTCGGGGCGCGGGATAATTCATCCCGGCAATCCGAGAAGCTTCGTCGAAGAGCGCGCCGTCGCTCAGTCCTGTCGCCTGCGCGATCAGATCGATGGGCCCGGCGCTTTCGCCGGTGGCATAATCGAACCCCCAGCCGGCATATGGTCCGTCGAGATGGATGGTGCACGACCCTTCCTTGCGCGGCGGGCGGCCGGACAGGTCTGCACAGCGCAAGGAGCGACGGTCGCGCGCAAGCCGCGCCTCCGGAAATATGCCGGGGAGCCAATCGCCTGCGGTCGCCGCCAGCCGGTCCTTGACCGCTGCCAGATCGTGGCGTGCCTTCGGCGTGGCGACATCGTTGAGATCGATCATCGCGCCCCCTCAGGCCAGAAGGACAAGGCCGCGTTCAGCGCGGGTGATGGCGGTATAGAGCCAGCGGCGGCGGTCGATCTCGCTGCGGCCAAGGCCGTCATCCCAGACGATCACATTCTCCCACTGCGACCCTTGCGCCTTGTGGGCGGTGATCGCCCAGCCGTAGGTCGCCTCGGTCAGCTTGCGCTTTTCCCGCCAGTCGCGGTCATGGCGCTTGGCGTCGTAGGCCACATGATCCTCGAAATGCCCCTTGTAGATGCGCAGCCGCCCGGGGCGGCCGTCGCTGTCGAAGGGGGATACCCGGCGCCCGTCCTCGTCATGCACCACGGCCGAGAAATAGAGGCTGCCCTCGTCGACGATATCCTCGAGGGTCAGGAACATGCCGTTGATAAGCCCGAGCGAATTGTCGTTCTTGAGGCAGATGATCTTTTCCGCCGCGCCAGTGGGCATATACGTCCCGCCCAGCCCAGCCGCCGCGCGCATCGCATTGTTGATCTGCAACCGTGTCGCGTTAAGCCCGCAGATCAGCTGGCCGCCGCGCAGCGCCTGTTCCGGCGAAATGTCGCCCTTGCGCATCTTGGCGACATGGGTGTCGTAGGTGCCAAAACCGATGGGCTCGCCCATCCGCGCCATGGTGGCGAGACGGATGATCGCGCTCTCAGTCGCCTGACGGTGGATCTCGGTCAGCATCACGTCGGGCGTATCGCGGGTGAAGGCGCCTTCGCCCTTGATGGGCGGCAACTGACCCGGATCGCCCAGAACGAGGATCGGTTTTCCAAAACTCATCAGATCGCGCGCCATTTCCTCGCCCACCATCGACACCTCGTCGAGGACGATCAGCCTTGCATCCGCCGCATCGCTCTGCGGGTTCAGGGCGAAACGGGGATGCTTCATCGCCGAGAGCGCCTGCCGCATGGCCTCGATCGCGGCCTCGGCCGTGGTGCGGTCAAAGCCGGTCAGCCGCCGCGCAGCAGTCTCGGCCTCTCGGACCTTCTGCGCTGCGGCCTCGATTTCCGTTTCCGTGGCCTCGATCACAGAATAGATCAGGCTGTGGATGGTGCGCGCGGGCGTGCCCTTGCGCGTCAGCACCAGCGCCGCCTTGCCTGTGAAGGTGGCGGTAACCACACCCGGCACGCAGGTGCCGTCCTTCGCGCCGCGGTGAGGCGACAAGCCAAGCTCATCGAGCGCGAACTTCAGCACTGTGCTCTTGCCCGATCCGGCATAGCCAAAGAGCCGGAACACCTGTTGCGTGTCCGTGCGGTTCTCGAACCAGTCGCGGACCTCGGCGATGGCGGCGGCCTGCGCTGCCGATGGGGTGAATTCCGTCATGCCTGTCGCGCCTCCACCGCAAAGTCCTTCACCACCCCGCCGCGCGCGGGATCGCCCACTTCGCATTGGCGCACGAAGATGCGCCGACCGTCCGGCAACTGGCGCCAATGCCCCCGACGCAGGTGCCAGCGCGGGCTGGCATGACTGCCGCCGAGCGGTTCGGATGCGGCGCGAAGCCGGGCCGGATCGATGGCGACCTGATGCCAGGTCCAGCCGCGCACGCCATCCCGCGCGAAGGGTTTGCGTTTGACCGGGGCGATCTGGCGTTCGCTGATGCTCGCTGCCGATGCGAGGATCGCGAGCCCGCGCCAGACGATGGCCGCAGCCGCCTGACCGCTTTGTTCCGCCAGCCCTGCATCGCGGAGCGCAGGATTGGTGGCGAATTCCGCGATGCCACCATCGGTGATCCGGACATGGGCATGGATATCGGTCCAACGTCTGGGGCTGCGCCACAGGGCGAGCCAGACCGCCTCGATGCCGTCGTCGCGCTGCCGGGCGTAGACGATCTGGCTGCGGATGGTCCGACTGCGGTCGGCCAACTCAAAAATCGTCTCAGGGTGCGGCAACCGTTGCGGACCGGCCGCCAGGCGGCGGGCCAGCGCATCGACGTCGTCGGAATCGAACTGCGCCTGATCGGCGAAACGCCAGACCGGTGCGAACTCGAACCCTTCGAGCAGGTCCGGCAGCCAGAAGCACGCGCGATGGGCCCGGATGATGCGCTTGAGATCATAGGCCTCGGGGATCATCGCCGCTCACCCCAGCACCTAGCCGCCCATGCGCAGGGCGCGTGCCACTTGCCACCGGCCATGCCACCCCGGCAGACGACGGCCGTGGGTTCGGTCGCCGCCCGGGGCAACCACTCGCCCGCCTCTGATGCCTGCACGACCGTGACCGCGCGATCCGACATTTCCTGCGCCAGGCGGGCATCGAACGGCACCAGTTCCGTGTGCAATTCCATCGTGTCGCGGTTCAGCGCGGTGAAGAGCGCCGGGTTGGGCAGGTCCATGTAGGCCTGATAGAGCGCGATCTGGGCGGCGTAGACGGGGCGCGCGATGCTGACGCCACGCTTGACCACATCCTTCCAGCTCGACGCGCCGAGCGCCTTGTTCTCCCAGAGCGCGGGATAATCCATCGCCAAGGGGCCCGAGACGAAGCAGCCGTCGATATGGCCCTTGAACCGGCCCGCCATGGCCGCGAAGCCGAACTGGCGACCATCGGGGCGTTCGGTGCGCAGATCGAACCCGGCAATCCGGAACCAGCCCGCGACAATGTCCTCGGCCCGATGGCCCGCCTCGAAGATCCGCAGGATGCGCGGTTCGAACTCCTGGCCCTCGTCCTTGGGGACAGCGAGATAGTCGAACTGGATCTGGCGCATGCAGTTGCGCCCGAGCCCAGAGGAACTGACATAGGTGCGGGGGCGCTCGGCGCGATTGCGCGCCGTCAGGGCCGCATCGATGGCGGACGTAACGGCAGTGGCGATCGGCGGACGCGGCGCATCCTGACCGTAGATGCAGCCCGAGCCGTGGTTCAGGTCGATCATTGGTCGCGCTCCCAGAAGCCGCCCGCCTGCGCGATGCAGGTCAGCTTGTGGTGCTGGGCCTCTGTCAGCCGGGCACGCGCGCCGAATGTCGCCAGCTTCTGGCGCAGGCTCTCGCAGAACTCGACCTCGAAGTCGGTGATGGCGTTCGCCGTCGCGGCGGCGAGAAGGTCGGTCCAGGGGGCGGCCTCATTGTTCAAATCGATCATGGCGGCCCCCTCAGAACGGAATCGGATCGTCATGGGCCGTGCCGGTCCGTTCCTTGCGCGCGCCCTGCGCCAGCATGCTGTCGACATAGCCGGTGACAGCCGCCTCGATCAGCCGGTCGATATCGGCGGCGGTGCGATGGAAGAAGGGCTCCATGAGCCCGAGGTCGGTCAACGCTTCGGCAAAGAGCGCCCGCGCGTCGCGGATCGCCTGTGCCTCGCGGGCGGTCTTGTCGATCATGCCATTCATCCTTTGGGCGATTGCGCTGCCCACGTCCTGACAGCGGAGCGAGCAGAAGCGGTGATAGGGATAGCGGTCGTGCTGGAGGCGGTGGATGTAGCCGAAGCCACGAGCCTCCCGCGCGCAGACGGCGCAAAGCGCTACCCCAGCAGGAAATTCGCGATCGGGTCCTCGGGCGGCCAACCCGCCCGCTGGAGCTTCTCGGTCTGCATCACGATCCAGCGCGAGATCGCGTTGCTGGCCATGGCCTCGAGGTCGCCGAGGGTAAGGCTTGCGATGGGTTGGTGCAGTCTTCCTCGGGCCTCGAGCCATGTTCCGATCTCCAGCGCGGCGGCGCGCGTCACATGCGCCTGCCATTCGTCGGGGGTCATGGGCCGGTCTGCCGGCCCATCCCCATCGGGCTCGGCGGCAGGCGACCCTGCGGACCCACCTGACCGCCGCTTTCGCCGCACCTCAGCCATTGAGCCACGCGGGCATCGCCGGGGTGCCCGGTGCTGCGGGGGCCGGTGTTTGGGGCGTGGCCGGTGCAGCGGGTCCGGTCTGTGCGCCCCAGGTCGGAGCGGCCGTCGCAGTGGGCTGCGCTGCCGCGCCCCATGCCGGAGTCGGCGCCTGCCAGCCCGGCGCCGCGACGCTCGCGGCCTTGCGCGGCGGGGCGTTGACGGGTTCCGGCGGGACGGTTTCACCACGCATGACGGCGGCATGCTGCGGCTCGTCGGGCAGAACGACGTTGGCGATGCGGTTCTGGTCGCGATACTGCGGGTTCGACGCGGGCTCCACCATGATGCGGGCGGCAAAGACGATGCCGTCGAGATGCTTGAGGCCGGGCAGCACCCGCTTTGCCTTGGTCGCCGGGGTTTCGTCGCGGGGATCGAGACCGAGGGCGCTGTCGACCATGGCGCGAAACGTGGATTTCGAGATCTTCCAGCCGATGGACTGGCCTTTCTCGTCGAGCTTGCCGCCTGCCACAGTGAAGCTCTGCCAGAACTTGCGCCGGGCATGCGGGCCTTCGACCACCGTGAATTCGCAGTCGAGCATGCGCGCATCGCTGGACTGCGAGGCCTTCAGCAGGCCCGCATCCATCGGCGTCGCGCCATTCACGCCGCCGGGGCGGATCGTCAGCCGCACCTTGGCGAAGGTGCCATCCGGGATCAGTTCGCCGATGGGGGCCATCTGCGGCTGGGCGTCATTCAGATCGTAGCTCATGGGATCATGTCCTTTCAGGGATCAGGAGGCGAAAACGGATTGGTGGGGGGCGCGGCCGTCGATCCGGGCGAGCAGCGCGCCGAGGTCGGGCGGTTCCGTCAGGTCGAGGCGGCCGGAACGGTCCTTGGCGGGAAGGCCCCAAGGATTGCCGGACTTGCAGACAAGGCGGCGGTCGGTGGCGGTCTCGTCCAGCACCCAGCCGCCTTCGGCATCGCGGGCGAAGAGGTGCATCGAAACCACCTGGTCCACGATGCCGGGCAATTCCCGCCCCGCCTTGCTGCCTTCCATCTGCGGCTGCCAGGTGACGGCGCCGAAATCGTCGGTCACCTTTTCCAGCACGCCGACGAAGATCACGGTCTTGCCGCGTGCATGCTGGAGGTGCTTCAGCGCCTGGATCACCTCACGCCCCAGAAGCCCATAGGCGCCGCGGACATCGGGCTTGCCGGTCCGGTCCGAGAAGGCCTCGGGCTGCTGGCGGGCATAGGCCATCGCCTGCCGGGTCAGATCGGTGATCGAGTCGACGAAGACGATGCGCCGCGCGGCCAAGAAAGCTTCGATGCCGCTGTCGCGGTGCTGGGCCTGCAGCCACGCGTGCCGTTCGGTCCCGTACCAGGACTGCGGATGTTGCGCGGGGTCCGGCCCGCCGATCAGCACCGCCAGATCGCGGAAGTCGGTGAAGCTGCGCACCGGGATCGACGCGCCGCGCCAGTCCTGCACCGATTTCATGCCAGCCTCGAGGTCGAGGCAGACGGTTTCGTCGGCGGGGAGGGATTTCAGCAGCGTGGTCTTGCCCACGCCGGGCGGGCCGAAGATGGCGAGCGAGGTCTTGTTCTCGGCGGCCGAGAGGCGTTCGTCGGCGGTGATGATGCGGAAGGCCATGGGGTTCTCCGAAGGATTGAAAGGGGCGCGGCGGCGGGGGTGACCGGGTGCCGAAGGGGAACCTGCCCGGCGTTGCCGCTCGGGCGTCCCGCCGCCGCGCGTCACCGGTCTCGGGTCTCGAGCCGGAACACGGGTTTGCCGGTGGTCTCGGACCGGGCGGCTGCGAAGCCGTCGCGCATGGCGTCGGGCCAGGCCCCGAAGCGGCGTTCGGGCACGCGATAGGCGATCTCGAGATACTGGGTCGGGTCGTCGCCGGCCTCTCGGATCCGGGTTGCCATGGTGGCCAGCCGGTCCTGATCCCACGTGACCTTCTTCGGCAGGTCGGCGATGACCACCACACCCGCATCCTCGATCCGGACCGTGCCCGAGGTCTTGCCCTGCGCAGACCGCTTGGCCTCGGTCGCGGCGCCATATCGCTGCGCCAGTGCCGCCTCGAAACGGTCCTTCAGGCGCTTGACCCGGGCGCTCTCGGCCGCTGCTTCGTCCTGCAATGCCAACAGCAGGTCTGCCTGCATGTCGGCGATTTCGCCGATGGACAGCCGGTCGAGATCCTCGAACGTTGGCACGTTGTCGAGGCGGGCCTCTGTCGGCGCGTCGGTGCTGGGGAACGGCATGGCCATTACCGCCCCTCCCGCTTCAGGGCCGCATCCACGGCGCGGTCCGTGCCGACAGCCCCGGCTTCACGCGCCAGACGATGAAGCTTTTCCAGCGCCGAGGATCGCTGGATGGCCGCGGACAGTTCGGCATTCGCGGCGACGATCGCGATGGCGATATCGTCGACACTCGCGGTCTCGACGGGCAGCGGATCGGTGGCATTGCCGGGACGCCAGGCGGCGGGGATCACCTCCGGCAGATCCTCAAGGCTGCGGAAAGCCTTGCGCAGGCGCGCAAGCGGGCCGTTGGTCTCGGTCATGTCGTGGTCTCCGTTGAGGGATGCGGCCGAATTTCCGGCCAGAATGAAGTAGAGGGACGGCGGGAGCCGATCCCCGATCCAGGCAAGCGCGGCGCGCATCAGGCGGCCTCCTCTGTCGCGATGAGTTGGGAAAACGGGATCGGCGCATGGCGCGGCTTGGTTCGCGCGATGGCCAGATAGGCGAAACGGTCGGGGCCGACGCGGACCTGCACCAGATGCACCAGCGCGGCCTCGAAGGCGCGGTGGGC
>NZ_SOKV02000070.1:0-9558 GCF_004407025.1 Paracoccus sp. DMF | reverse complement strand
CGCCTGCGAGGGCATGGCCGTGCCGATGGAGAAACTGGACGATCTGGTTGCCGACCACCTTGAGGGCCAGCTACTCCAACCCGAGCGGCTCTAAACCATCCTTGCCGCCGCGCTCGACCGCAGAGAGGAGCATTCGGAGCGCCGCGAGCATATCGCCGAGTTGAACAAGCGCGCCGCCGAATCGGAATTGCGGCTCAAGCGCCTCTTTGACGCCATCGAGGCGGGCGTCGCCGATCTGGACGACCCGGCGCTGAAAGACCGCATCGACGGACTCAAGGCCATCCGCGATCAGGCCACGACCGACACCGACCGGGCGCAGGCCATGCTTCAAAACTCCGGTCAGAAAGCCGTAACGCCGCAAATGCTGCGCAAGTTCGCGGCAACCGCCCGCAAACGCATCTGGCTGGAAGGTGGCGGCTATCGCCGCGACCACCTGCGCGCACTGACCAGCGTGTCGAGGTCGCAGACGGTGAGGTTCGCATCATGGGATCGAAGTCCCGGCTGCTACAGCAGCTTGTGGCGGGAAGTGGCGTAAACCAGTGCCCACTCAGGGACTGAAGTGGCGGAAGCGGTGGGATTCGAACCCACGGTGGGGTCTCCCCCACGCTGGTTTTCAAGACCAGAGCCTTAAACCACTCGGCCACACTTCCTTGGCCCTTCCTTTCGCAGCCCCGGCGGCAGCAAGTCAAGACGTCGCTTGTCAGCCGCCCGGGGCGATCGCCGGCAGGCTCAGCACGGCGCGCAAGCCCCCCAGGTCGGAGCGCTCCAGCGCCAGCGCGCCGCCGTGCAGCGCCGCGAGATCGGCGACGATGCCCAGGCCCAGGCCGGTGCCGGGCGGGCCGGCCTCGTCCAGGCGCGCGCCACGGGTCAGGGCCAGCGCGTGATCGGCGTCCGGCAGGCCGGGGCCGTCGTCCTCGATGGCGATGCGCAGCCGGTCGCCCTGGACCGCGGCGCCGATGCGGATCCGGCCCGAGGACCATTTCACCGCATTCTCGACCAGGTTGCCGACCATCTCCTCGAGATCCTGGCGCTCGCCGGCGAAGGTGGGGCGCCCGGGGGCCGCGACCTCGACCGCCAGGCCCGACTCGCGGATCGGACCGCGCAGCACCAGCAGGATATCCTCGATCACCGGCAGGGCGGCGGTGCTGTGGCCCAGGAGCCGCGGTGCGGCCGAGGAGCGCGCCCGGCGCAGGTGCCAGCCGATCTGGCGGTCCATGCGCGCGACCAGCGCATGGCCGGGATGGTCCGGCGGCAGGGCATTGTCCAGCGCCGCCAGCGGCGTCTTCAGCGAATGCGCGAGATTGCCCAGATGCTCGCGCGCGCGGGCCAGCACGCTGCGGTTCTGTTCCAGAAGCGCGTTGATCTCGGCCGCGACAGGGCGCAGCTCGGCCACGGCGGGCAGGGCCAGGCTTTCGGCCCGGCCGGCGCGGATGCGGCGCAGGTCGCGGCCCAGCCGGTCCAGGCTGCGCAGCCCCGCCGCGACCTGGAGAAGGCTCGCCGCGGTCAGCGCCAGTCCCAGCACCGCCAGCGACACCGCCAGCGGCCGGCGCAGCCGCGCAAGGCTCGCGTCGATCTCGGCCCGCGGCGCCGTCACCGTCACCGCCAGCGCCGAATCGCTGCCGGGCAGGGTGAAGCCGTGGCGGGTGACGCGCAGCGCCTCGCCATCGGGGCCAAGGCCGGGGCCGCCCTGCAACTCGGCATCGGGGGGCTGCAGCACATTGTCGAACAGCGAATGCGACTTGGCCGTGACCCGGCCGTCCTGCGACAATTGCCAGAACCAGCCCGAGAGCGGGATCTGGAAGCGCGGGTCGGTCGGCTCGGGGCCAGCCAGCAGCCGACCGCCGGCATCGATGCTGGCGCCGGCGATCAGCGCATCGGCCACCGCCTCGGTCTCGGCATCGAAGCGGCCGGCAATGAAATCCTCAAGGATGGCGGCGATGGCCAGATAGCCCGCGACCAGCGCCGCCAGCGTCAGCGCCGCGCCAAGGCCGATCAGCCGGGCGCGGATGGAATCGCGCGGCCAGATCACGGCGCGGCCTGTAGGACGTAGCCCTCGCCGCGCCGGGTCTCGATCAGCCCCTCGCCGATCTTGCGGCGCAGCCGGCCGATGACGACCTCGATCGACTTGAAGTCGCGGTCGGCGGCGGAATCATAGAGGTGGTCGGACAGCTCGCTGCGGCTGACGACGCGGTTCTGGTGGTGGATGAGATAGGACAGGATGCGGGTCTCGAAGGCGGTCAGCTTCAGCGCCATGCCGTTCCTGGTGATGACGCCCAGCTGGCTGTCCAGCCGCAGCGGCCCGGCCTTGATGACCGCCTGGGCATGGCCGGCAGCGCGGCGCACCAGGGTCTGGGCGCGGATCACCACCTCTTCCAGCCGAAACGGCTTGACGGCGTAGTCGTCGGCGCCGGCGCGAAAACCCGCGACCTTGTCGGTCCAGTCGCCGCGCGCGGTCAGGATCAGCACCGGCATGGTCACGCCGCCCTCGCGCCAGCGGGTCAGCACCTCGATCCCCGGCAGGCCGGGCAGGCCGAGGTCGAGGATGGCGAGGTCATAGCTTTCGGTCGCGCCCAGGAATTCGCCCTGCGTGCCGTCCGCGGCCAGGTCGCAGGCGAAGCCGCCGTCGCGCATCGCCTGCGCCAGCTGCGCGGACAGGGTCGGGTCATCCTCGACGATCAGGCATTTCATCGCTCGCCCTCCCTGCGGCGCGCCTCGGCCAGCCCGGCGCCCGCCACCTCGAGGAAGGCGCCGCTCTGCGCGTCGAGCCGGATCACCAGCACGTCGCGCGCCGGGGTCAGCAGCCGCAGCTGATGCACCAGCACCACGCCGCGGGCACGTTCCTCGGGCGTGGGGGCGGCGATGCGCGCGGCGATCAGCCGGCCGCGAAAGCGCTTGGCCACGATGCGGAACGCCTGTTTCAGCGGCAGGACGTGGCTTTCCGGCAATTCCATATCGTGGAACTCGGGCGCCAGGTCCTCGGGCCGGGGGCCACGGTCGTGGTCGTGGTGGTCGGCCGCGGCGGGCAGGGCCAGCGCGGCGATCAGCGGCAGGGCAAGGATGCGGGCATGGACCATCTGTCCCCTGTAATGCGGCAAAACCAAACGAAAGCCAAACGGGCTGTTGGCGTTTCGTTGGCAAGGGGCGGGGTATCGCTGATTCGCATGGGGCGCCGTCGCCCCGACACGCAAGGAACCAGAAAATGAGCAGAACTTTCCGCACCCCCCTCGCGCTGACCGCCGTGCTGGCGCTGCTGGCCGGCCCGGTGCTGGCGCAGGATGCCGCGCCGGCCGCGCCGGCCGCGCCGGTGCCTCCGGCGGCCGCGGCGCCGGCGGCCGAGGCGCAGGCTCCCGCCCTGCCGAAGGTGTTGCAGGACGCCGGCCTGACCGATGTCACGACCAAGCGCGCGCGCGGCGGCAGCCGCGTCGAGGGCAAGCTGCCCGACGGCAACCGGATCCAGGCCATGCTGACCGCCGAGGGTGCGCTGCGCGGCATCAAGGCCGAGGGCGATGCGGCGCTGCCGCAGGCGCTGGTCGAGCAGCTGGTGCCGCAGGTGGTGCGCGACAACGCGGTCTTTGCCGAACTGGGCAGCCTGCGCGCGGTCTTCACCGGCGAGCGCGGCGTGATGCTGGCCGGCCAGGACGCCGAGAAGAACCGCATCCGCGCCGCCTTTGCCGAGGATGGCACGCTGCTGCGCTTTGCCCGGGGCGATGACGACCACGACCGCAAGGACCGCGGCCGCGACCACGGCAAGCGCCATGACGACCGGCGCGGCGACCGCGACCACCACTGGGGCGACAAGCGGGACCACGACCGCCGCGAGGGGCGGGGGCCCGACGCGCCTCGGCCGACCGGCGACGCGCCCGAGCGCGCGGCGATCGCGCCCGAGGCGCTGCGCCAGGCGCTGACCGCGGCCGGCTATACGCAACTGGGCGAGATCACCCAGGACGGCCCCCGCGTCACCGCCCAGGCCAACAACCCCGAGGGCGAGCCGGTGCTGCTGGAACTGAACCCGCAAGGCCGGGTGGTGCGCGAGATCGCGCGCTGATCGGGGGCCAGGAAACCCAAGGGGCCGCGCGGGCATTTGACCTGCGCGGCCCTTTCTGCGACGATTTTCCCGCAACTCTCGGCAAGTGGTTGCCACCTGACGCGAAAAGGCTTGCCTGATCCGCGCGGCAATGCGAAATCCGCTCGGAATTTCTGGGCCTTCGCGCCCGAAGAATGAGGTTGGTCGATGCGTCGTCGCGATTTTGTCATCTCTGCCGGGGCCGCCATGACGGCGGTGGGCGCGCTGTCGTCCTCGCTGGGCGCGGCGCTGGCACAGGAAAGCCCCGAGACGGCCACGCCCGAACCGCAGACCGAACCAACCGATGCCGCGCCGCCCAAACCCTTCGGTTTCGAGGACGTGGCGGCCATGGCCAAGGACCTGGCCAGCAAGCCCTATGAATACCGCGATGCCGAGCTGATCGGCACCTTCGCCAACCTGACCTATGACCAGTATCGCGGCATCCGCTTCCGCCGCGACCGCGATCCCTGGGTCGGCAGCCGCGATTTCGCACTGGACCTGCTGCCGCCCGGCTCGATCTTCCACGAGCCGGTGGACATCAGCCTGGTCGACAATGGCGTGGTGATCCCGGTCAAGTTCGACCCGCATATGTTCGACTTCGACCCGGCGCAGTTCCCGGACGGGGTCGATTACGAGACGCTGGGCGACATGGGCTGGTCGGGTTTCCGTATCCGCACGCCGCTGAACCGGCCCGACGTCATGGACGAGGTCGCGGTCTTCCAGGGCGCGAGCTATTTCCGCGCCGTGGCGCGCGGCACGCTTTACGGGCTTTCGGCGCGCGGCCTGGCCATCGGCACCGGCAGCCCCGAGGGCGAGGAATTCCCGCTGTTCCGCGGCTACTGGATCCACAAGCCGGGCGACCAGGACCGCTCGGTGCTGATCCATGCGCTTCTGGACAGCAAGTCGGTCTCGGGCGCCTTCGAGTTCCGCATCACCCCGGGCGCCGAGACGGTCTTCGACACCCGCGTCTCGCTGTTCCCCAGAAGCGACATGAAGAACATCGGCATCGCGCCCTTGACCTCGATGTACTGGTTCGGGCCGACCGACCGCTCGCGCGTGGACGACTATCGCCCGGCGGTGCATGACAGCGACGGGTTGCAGATGCTGACCGGCGACGAGCAGCGGCTGTGGCGGGTGCTGTCGGGGCATTCGACGCTGCAGACCTCGGCCTTCATGGACAACAACCCGCTGGGCTTCGGCCTGGCGCAGCGGGCGCGCGACTTCGAAAGCTACAAGGACGCCGAGGCGCGCTATGAGCGCCGGCCCTCGGGCTGGATCGCGCCGCAGGACGGCTGGGGCAAGGGCACCGTCAACCTGATCGAGATCCCGGTCGAGAACGAGTTCAACGACAATATCGTCAGCTTCTGGCAGCCGGCGGACACCCTGGTCACCGGCAACCGCTACGACTTCAACTACATTCTTAGCTTTGCTTCGGAAGTACCTGATAGTGCACCGATTTCTCGCGTGATCGAGACCATGTCGGGCAAGGCGATCAACGATCCGAACGCCCGCACCTATATCGTCGATTTCGATCTGGGCCTGTTCGGCGCCGAGGATCCGGTGCCGGCGGTGCGCGCCTCGGCCGGGCGGATCGGGCACAGCTATCTGCTGCGGCTGCCGGAACAGCGCCGGATGCGGCTGGCGTTCGAATACGTGCCCGAGGGCGCCAAGCTGGCCGATCTTTCGGCGGTGCTGAACGGGCCCGAGGGGCCGCTCAGCGAAACCTGGATTGCGCGCTGGACCCGCGAGTGACCGACGTGACCGATACCCGCAGCCAGCCGGCCGCCGCGCCGGCCAGCCCGCCCGACACCCTGCCGCTTGCGGCCGAGGAACGCTGGGAGGCGCTGGACCTGCCGCAGGCCGACGGCCCGGCGACGCCGCCCGAGGCGCCGCTGGACATGCCCGAGCAGGATTTCCGCGGCCGCCCGCCGCTGGGGCCGGACAGCCGCTGGCCCGGGCTCGGCACCATCGCGGCGCGGATCGTGGCCTTCGGCGGCGCCGCGGCCATCGCCTGGTATGGCTGGAAGCAGATGGTGCTGGCCTTTGGCACCTCGATGACCTTCCTGCAATCGGTGCTGCTGGTGCTGTTCGCGATCACCTTCACCTGGGTCGGCTTCTTCCTGACCTCGATGATCGCCGGCGTCTTTGCGCGCCGGCCGCGCACGCCCGACGGTCCGAACGAGGCCCGCATCGCCGTGGTCATGCCGGTCTATAACGAGGACGCGGCGGCCACCGCCGGGCTGCTCGCGGCGCTGGCGCGCGACCTCTACCGCGTGGGCCTGGGCCAGCGGGCCGAGATCTTCGTGCTGTCCGACAGCCGCGACCCTGATGCGGTGCTGGCCGAGATGGCCGCCGTCAGCCGGTTGCGCGACATCTCGCCGGTGCCGGTCTGGTATCGGCGCCGGCGCGACAACAAGGGCCGCAAGGCCGGCAACGTCGGCGAATTCGTGCGCCGCTGGGGCGGGCGCTATGACCAGATGGTGGTGCTGGACGCCGACAGCGTGGTCGGCGCGGCGACCATCAAGGCGCTGTCGGCGCGGATGAATGCCGATCCCGCGGTGGGGCTGATCCAGACCATGCCGATGCTGGTCGGCGGCCAGACCATCTTTGCCCGGCTGACCCAGTTCGCCGGCCGCATCTATGGCCCGGCCATCGCGCGCGGCGTCTCGGCCTGGTCGGGCGACAGCGGCAATTTCTGGGGCCATAACGCCATCATCCGCGTCGCCGCCTTCGCGCAATGCTGCGGCCTGCCGGAGCTGCCGGGCAAGCCGCCCTTCGGCGGCCATGTCCTGTCGCACGATTTCGTCGAGGCCGCGCTGCTGCGCCGCGCCGGCTGGAAGGTGCGGCTGGACCACGACCTGCGCCAAAGCTTCGAGGGCAGCCCGCCCACGCTGCTGGACATGGCCGTGCGCGAGCGCCGCTGGGCGCAGGGCAACCTGCAGCACGCGCGCATCATCTTCTCGCGCGGCTTCGCCTGGATCAGCCGGGTGCATTTCACCATCGGCATCCTCGGCTTCCTGATGTCGCCGATCTGGCTGGCGATGATCCTGGTCGGGCTGGCGCTGTCGGCCAATGTGCTGCTGTCGCGGCCGGATTATTTCCCGCAGACCTATCAGCTGTTCCCGACCTGGCCGACCTTCGACCCGGTGCGCATGCTGTGGCTGTTCATCGCCGCCATGTCCTTCCTGCTGGTGCCGAAGTTCATCGCCATCTTCCGCGCCTGGCTGCGGCCCTTGGCCCGCAACTCGGGCGGCAGCGTGCGGCTCTTGGGCTCGGGCCTGTTCGAGATGGTGCTTTCGGCGCTGATCGCGCCGGTGCAGATGCTGATCCAGACCCGGCAGATCTTCGAGATCCTGCGCGGCCGCGATTCCGGCTGGGAGGCGCAGGTCCGCGCCGGGCAGATGCCACCCTGGCACGTGGTGCTGCGCCGCCATGCCATCCATGTCGTGGCCGGCGCCGGCACGCTGGTGGTGCTGGCGATCCTGTCGCCCTGGCAGCTGGTCTGGCTGTCGCCGATCCTGGCCGGGCTGATCCTGTCGCCGCTGACCTCGCGCTGGTCGGCAAGCCCGGTCTTCGGCCGCTGGGCCCGGCGCCAGGGCCTGCTGGTCACCCCCGAGGAACGCGAGCCGCCCGAACTGCTGACCGCCGCCAATGCACTGGACTTCCGCATCGCCGCCAAGCTGCCGACGCGGGGCATCGCTGCCCTTGGCGATGATCCGGCGCTGCGGGCGCGGCTGCTGGCGTTGCTGCCCGAGGCCCCGCGCGGCCCGGCGGCCGAGCGGCTGGACGCCATCGCGGCCGAGGCCAAGATCGGCCATGCCGCCAGCCAGGCGCAGGCGCTGCGCTTCCTGAGCCCAGCCGAGACCCTGGCGCTGGTCGAGAACCGCGCCCTGATCGAAGCCTTCGCGAGCCTGCCCGCAGAATGAAACGCATCGCGGCTCTCGACATGCTGCGCGGCTATGCGCTGGTCTGCATCATGCTGGACCACATGCCCATCGGGCTGCTGCGCAATGTCACGCTGACGAATTTCGCCGTCTTCGACGCGGCCGAGCTTTTCGTGCTGCTGTCGGGCTTCCTGGTCGGCATGGTCTGGGTCAAGGTCGAGGCGCGCCAGGGCCGCCGCGTGGCGCAGCTGCGCTTCCTGCGCCGGGCGGCGCAGGTCTGGCTGGCGCTGATCGCCGGGGCGGTGCTCTTGGCGCTGTTCTCGGCGCTGCTGTTCAAGCTGCACATGAACCACACGGCGGTCTGGTTCCAATACGCGCGCTGGATCTTCGAGCATCCCATCGGCTATGTCGCCACCGTAGCGCTGATGTGGATGCAGCCGAACCTGCTGGACGTGCTGGCGCTTTACGTGCTGCTGATCGCCACCGTGCCGCTGACGGTGCCCTTCATGCTGCGAATGCCCTGGGCCGCGCTGGCCGTCTCGGTCGCGGTCTGGTGGTTCGCCGAGCCGCTGAACGCGCTGATCCCGAACCAGAGGCCGGGGCCGGGCCTGCTGTTCAACCCCTTCGGCTGGCAGCTCTTGTTCTTTGCCGGCGTCGCCATGGGCGCCTTCCGCGACCGCATCATGCCGGTGCTGCGCCGGCATGCGGCGCTGCTGACCGTGCTGTCGGTCGCGGTGATGCTGTTCAGCCTGACCACGGTCCTGGCCTGGCGCATCGGGCCTCCGGCCAAGCCGGTGACGGATTTCATCCGTTCGTTGACCGGCGGCATCGACAAATGGTCGCTGGATTTCGCGCGGCTGATCGCGATCCTGGCCGCCAGCTGGCTGGTGGCGGTGCCGCTGGCGCGGCCTTTTGCCTGGATGGCCGGCACCGCCCCGGGCGAGGCGCTGGCCGAGATCGGCCGCGGCGGGCTTTTCTCGTTCATCGTCTGCGTGCTGCTGTCGATCTGGGGCGACGCGCTGGACATGACCGTGCCGCAGGGCGGCGCGGCCTGGTTCTGGCTGCGGCTCGCGATCGACCTGTGGCTGATCGTCGCCTTCTGGGCCGTCGCGGCGGTCTGGATGCGGCGCGAGGCCTGGGTACCGCCGCTGCGGGCGCGACTTCGGTTGGATTGACGCATGGCCCTGCGCCCCTCAATTTGGCGCGCGGGGGTCATGGAGGAAAAAGATGAAATCGGATATCGAGATCGCACGCGCGACGAAGAAGCAGCCTATCGGCAAGATCGCAGCCCGGCTTGGACTGGGCGAGCGGGACATCCTGCCCTATGGCCACGACAAGGCCAAGATCAGCCATGACTGCATCCGCGGGCTGGCCGACCGGCCCTTGGGCCGGCTGGTGCTGGTGACGGCGATCAACCCGACCCCGGCCGGCGAGGGTAAGACCACGACCACGGTCGGCCTGGGCGATGCGCTGAACCGCATCGGCCAGCGCGCCACCGTCTGCATCCGCGAGGCGAGCCTGGGTCCGAACTTCGGCATGAAAGGCGGGGCCGCCGGCGGCGGCATGGCCCAGATCGTGCCGATGGAGGACATGAACCTGCATTTCACCGGC
>NZ_SOKV02000006.1:0-165983 GCF_004407025.1 Paracoccus sp. DMF | reverse complement strand
CGCGGAACTGGCGGTTCACCTTGTCCAGCGGACAGGGGGCTTTCTTGTCCGGGATCGTCGTCCTGTGCGGCTTGCCGCGGATAACGCCCTGAATACCCATGCTCTTCATTAGCCGTGCCACGGTGCATCGGGCGACATCGAAACCTTCGCGGCCCAGCTGCCGCCAAACCTTCCGGACGCCATAGACTCGCCAGTTCTCTTCGAAGACACGAAGGATCTCGGGGCGCAGCGCTTCGTCCTGACGTGCCCGATCAGACAGCCGAGATGGATCGGCCCGCTTCGCCAGATGATCATAGTAGGTGGACGGGGCGATCGGCAGTATGTTGCAGATCGGCTCGACCCCGTGCGCATCCCGATGCGCGTCGATGAAACCCACCATCACTTCGATCGGCGGTCGAGCTCCGCCATCGCAAAATACGCTGACGCCTTGCGAAGGATCTCGTTCGCCTGGCGCAGCTCGCGGTTCTCGCGTTCCAGCGCCTTCATCTTCTCGGCCATCTCGCTGGAGACGCCCGGACGCTTGCCGCTATCAACCTCGGCCTTCTTGACCCAATCGTTCAAGGTCTGAGGCGCACAGCCGATCTTCGCCGAAATCGACATGACCGCCTGCCACCGCGATCCATGCTGACCCTCATTGTCCAGGACCAACCGCACCGCGCGGTCACGCACTTCCGGAGAAAACTTGTTCGTTGTCTTGCTCATGATGCTCCACCTTACTCAGGAGTTGGAGCCTCCGGCAAACCCGGCGCGGTTCACACCTGCAATATCGAAGCACGTCGAGTCTGGTTGAACCTCGAACTGATCAAGAAGCCGCCGCAGTGTCTCGAATACGTGATCGTCCATGAGCTGGCCCATTTTTTTGAGCGCAACCACACAGAGCAGTTCGTGGCCCTTCTGGACCGGATGCTTCCGCATTGGCGGATCGTTCGTGACGAGCTCAACGCGGAGGCGCTGGCGCATGAGGATTGGAGCACATAGCATTTGTGCCGCAGTCAGAGCGTCGCTCTGTTGGCATGCATCCCAGAACGCAGGATATCGGCTCTTGCGTGTTCGATCCCGGTCCCGTCTGCCCAACGCCCCTGGCGTCGAAGTGCTCAGCCATTGACTCGAAAAAGCTCCACAGTTTCTGAAGCTTGCAAGCTGTTCACCAAATTGCCGCAGTCATGAGGTCCGGAGAATATCGGCCCTGAGAGACCGCTTCCGGGCCACCTGGCTGCAAGTGTAGTGTTCAGCCCCTCGCGCATAACCCTCGAAAACAACGGAAAAATCCGGCCTTAGCCGGATCGGGAGAACGCTTTCGCGGGGGCAAGTGGCGGAGACGAAGGGATTCGAACCCTCGAGGCGGTTTCCCGCCTGCACCCTTAGCAGGGGTGTGCCTTCGACCACTCGGCCACGTCTCCGCCGCCCCGTATATGGAGCAAGCTGCAAGGAAACAAGGGGCTTTCGGAGAGATGGCTCAACCGGCCGGCCAGCGCGGGATTTCCGCAACTTCTCGCAGCCTGTCACGCCCGCAGGCGCGGTTTGCGGGTCCGGCCCAGAGGTTTCCGCATGAGCAGGACGTGGCGGGCCTGAACCAGCAAGGCCCGGGAACGGAGCCGAGCCAGGTGCAGATCTCTTTCCGCGCGATCGCCGGCGAAGCCTGGTCCCATCCAGGCCGCAGAGCTCAACCGGGCTACCGATCCCGGACGGCGGCGGCCTCGCCCGCGGCGCGGGTCTCGGCCAGGGTGGCGCCGGTGGACAGGGCCTCGGGATCCAGGCGCAGGTCCAGCATCGCCAGCGTGCCGGCGGTGCTGGCGCGGGCAAAGGCGGCGGCGAAATCCTCTTGCCGGGTCACGCTTTCGCCGAAGCCGCCATGGGCGCGGGCCAGCGCGGCGAAGTCGGGGTTTGCCAGGTCGGTGCCCGAGACCCGGCCGGGATAGCTGCGCTCCTGATGCATGCGGATGGTGCCGTAGCGGCCATTGTTCGCCACCAACACGATCACGGCGGCGCAATGCTGGGCGGCGGTCGAAAGCTCGTTCATCGTCATTTGCAGGCAGCCGTCGCCGGCCATGCAGACCACCGTTCGCCCGGGATGCTGCAGCTTGGCGGCGATGGCCGCGGGCAGGCCATAGCCCATCGAGCCCGAGGTCGGCGCCAGCTGGCTGCCCCAGCGCCGGAAGCGGTAGTAGCGATGCACGAAAGCCGCGTAATTGCCCGCGCCGTTGGTGATGATCGCATCCTCGGGCAGGCTGTCCGAGAGCCAGCGCACCACCGCCTCCATCCGCACTGCGCCGGGGGTGGGCTGCGGCTGTTGCCAGGTCTCGTAGCCGGCACGCAGCCCTGCGGTCCAACCGTCCCAGCGGCGCGGCGCGGGCAGCCGGGCCAGCGCGGCGACCACGGCGCGCGGATCGGCCACCAGCCCCGGATCGGGCCGCCACAGATGCCCCAGCTCATCGGGCGCAGGATGGACATGGATCACCCGCAGATGCGGCCGGACCGGGTCCATCAGCTCATAGCCGCGGGTCAGCGTATCGCCCAGCCGCGCGCCCAGCGACAGCAGGCAATCCGCCTGCGCCAAGGCCTGTCCCAGGGCCGGGTTCATGCCGACGCCCAGATCGCCGACATAGTTCGGATGCGCGTTGTCCATATGCCCCTGGCGGCGAAACGGCACGGCGACCGGCAAGCCCCAGGTTTCGGCAAAGCGCGCCAGGTCATCGGCCGCCGCCTGCGACCAGAGCGTGCCGCCCGGGATCACCAGCGGGCGCTCGGCCCCGGCCAGCGCCTCGGCCAGCGCCCCGACCGACTCGGGCGCCACTGCCGTCAGGGCCGCGGCGGGCGGCGGAATGTCGGAGACCTCGGCGCGGGCGCTCAGCATGTCCTCGGGCAGGGCCAGCACGACCGGGCCGGGCCGCCCCGAGACCGCCAGGTGAAAGGCGCGCGACAGGTATTCGGGAATACGCTCGGTCTGGTCGATCTCGGCCACCCATTTCGCCAGCGGGCCGAACATGGCGCGGTAATCCACCTCCTGGAAGGCGTCGCGGTCGCGGTCGGCGCGGGCGATCTGGCCGACGAACAGGATCATCGGCGTCGAATCCTGCCGCGCCACGTGCACGCCGGCGCTGGCGTTCGTCGCCCCCGGCCCGCGGGTGACGAAGGCCACGCCGGGCCGGCCGGTCAGCTTGCCATGGGCCTCGGCCATCATCGCCGCGCCGCCCTCGTGCCGGCAGACGATGTTCAGGATGTCCGAGCCGTGCAGCCCGTCCAGCGCCGCCAGGAAGCTTTCGCCGGGGACCGAGAACACCCGCGCGATCCCGTTTGCCTTCAACGCATCGACCAGAATCTGCCCGCCGTGCCGCATCGACGCCTCCCCTGCCTCGGCGCCAGTCTTGCCGGCCGGGCGGGCGCTGGCAAGCCAAAGGCTTTACAGCCTGCGATGCCCGCCCTATCTGTGCGGGGTCATGGCCACGAAATCCGACCCCAACTACAAGATCATCGCCGAGAACCGCCGGGCGCGCTTCGATTACTTCATCGAAAGCGACCTCGAGGTCGGCATCGTGCTGACCGGGTCGGAGGTGAAAAGCCTGCGCACCGGCCAGTCGAACATCGCCGAGAGCTATGCCTCGGTCGAGGAGGGCGAGCTGTGGCTCATCAACGCCTATATCGCCGCCTACAAGCAGGCCGGCGTCTTCGGTCATGAAGAGCGGCGCAAGCGCAAGCTCTTGGTCAGCCGCAAGGAGCTGGCGCGGCTCTGGCAGGCCATCGGGCGCGAGGGCATGACGCTGGTGCCGCTGGTGATGTATTTCAACGACCGCGGCATGGTGAAGCTGAAGATCGGCGTCGCCAAGGGCAAGAAGAACCACGACAAGCGCGAAACCGACGCGAAACGCGACTGGAACCGGCAGAAGCAGCGCCTGCTGAAACAGGGATAGGCATTGCAGCCCCGCGCGCCTGCGGTTACATCGAAGGCGTTTTTCGCGGGGGGAGCCAGGCCGATGTCCCAGACGACCGATTCCGACGATCCCAGGGTGCTGGTCTCGACCGACTGGCTCGCGGCCCATCTGAACGATCCCGACCTGCGCATCATCGACGCGACCTGGTTCCTGGAGCCGGGCCGCGACGCCCGCGCCGAATACATGGACGCGCATATCCCCGGCGCCCGCTTCTTCGATCTCGACGAGATCGCGGACAAGCGCAGCCAGCTGCCGCATATGGCGCCGCCGCCCGAGATGTTCATCAGCCGCATGCGCGGCATGGGCATCGGCGACGGCCATCAGGTCGTGGTCTATGACAATTCGCCGGTGCGTTCGGCGGCGCGGGTCTGGTGGACCTTCAAGCTGATGGGCAAGCCCGACGTCGCGGTGCTGGACGGCGGCTTTGCCAAGTGGCAGGCCGAGGGCCGCCCGGTCGAGGACATGCCGCCGATCCAGCGCGACCGCCACATCACCGTCGCCCGCCAGGCCGGGCTGGTGCGCGACGTGACCCAGGTCGCCGCCGCCAGCAAGCTCGGCAGCCACGAGATCGTCGATGCCCGCAGCGCCGAGCGCTTTCGCGGCGAGGCGCCCGAGCCGCGCCCCGGCCTGCGCGCGGGCCATATCCCCGGCTCGAAAAGCCTGCCCTTCGGCCGGCTCTATAACGCCGACGGCACCCTGAAGCCCGCCGCGGCGCTGCGCGCCGAATTCCAGGCCGCCGGGGTTGATCTGTCCAGGCCAGTCATCACCAGCTGCGGCTCGGGGGTGACGGCGGCCTCGCTGTTCCTGGCGCTCGAACGCATCGGGCACCGGGACCATTCGCTTTACGACGGAAGCTGGGCCGAATGGGGCAGCTTCCCGGACCTTAAAATCGCAACCGGAGACGCGTGAATGCTGGGCAATCTGAAACCGCAGGCCCCCGACAAGATCCTGGCCCTGATGGGCGAATTCAAGGCCGATCCCCGCCAGGGCAAGATCGACCTCGGCGTCGGGGTCTACAAGGATGCCAGCGGCCACACCCCGATCATGCGCGCCGTGCTTGCCGCCGAAAAGCGGATGCTGGAAACCGAGACGACGAAAAGCTACGCCGGCCTGTCGGGCGAGCCGGATTTCCAGAAGGCCATGGGCGGGCTGATCCTAGGCGATCTGCTGAAGCCCGAGACCACCGCGACGCTGGCCACGGTCGGCGGCACCGGCGCGATCCGCCAGGCGCTGGAACTGGCGCGGATGGCGAATCCCGACCTGCGCGTCTTCGTCTCGAACCCGACCTGGCCGAACCATGTCTCGATCATGAATTTCATGGGCGTGCCGGTCCAGGAATACCGCTATTTCGACGCGGCCACCCGCGGCGTCGATTTCGAGGGCATGAAGGCCGACATCTCGACGGCGAAAAAGGGCGATGTCGTGCTGCTGCACGGCTGCTGCCACAACCCGACCGGCGCCAACCTGACGCTGGAGCAATGGGCCGAGGTCGCCGAAATCCTGGAAAGGACCGGCGCGCTGCCGCTGATCGACCTGGCCTACCAGGGCTTCGGCGACGGGCTGGAAGAGGACGCGGCCGGCACCCGGCTGATCGCCGCGCGCATCCCCGAGGTGCTGATCGCCGCCTCGTGCAGCAAGAACTTCGGCATCTACCGCGAGCGCACCGGCTGCCTGCTGGCGCTTTGCACCGACGCCGCGACGCGCGAGCTGGCCCAGGGCGCCATGGCCTTCCTGAACCGGCAGACCTATTCCTTCCCGCCCTTCCACGGCGCCAAGATCGTCTCGACCGTGCTCAACACGCCCGAGCTGCGCGCCGACTGGATGGCCGAACTCGAGGCGGTGCGCAGCGGCATGCTGCAACTGCGCGAGCAACTCGCCGGCGAACTCCGCGACCTTTCCGGATCGGACCGCTTCGACTTCGTGGCCCGGCATCGCGGCATGTTCTCGCGCCTCGGCGCAACGCCCGAGCAGGTGCAGCGGGTCAAGGAAGAGTTCGGCATCTACATGGTCGGCGATTCCCGCATCAACATCGCCGGCCTGAACCAGGCTACCATCCCGGTCCTGGCCCGCGCCATCATCGAAGCCGGCGTCTGAACCCGACCCAGACAGGGGGCGACCGCCGGTCCTGACCGACGGTCCGTCCCGACCGGGGGGTGCCATGACCAACCTCGAACGCGAGCTCTGGGTCGATCAACTCGGCAAAAGCCTCCTCACCGCTTTCCGATGGGTCAGCGGGCGCGAATCGCAGACTCCGGTCACCGAATTCGCCAGCGAATGGGCGGCGCTGATCGACAGCGCCCTGAACGATGTGCGGCTGACCGCGCCGCCGACCGTCGATGACCGGCAACCCTTCCTGTCCTTCATCAAGACACACCGCATCACCACCCACCTGTTCCAGGCCCTGCGCAGCGGCATGCTGGGCGGGGCCGCCGCTCGACCTGATCCTGCAGATCTGGTTCGACACTGAACATGCCAGCGGCGGCTTCGGCGTTCCAATGGTCATGCAGCAGGTGCCCCGCAGCGGCGCCATGCCGGAACCGATGTGGCACGAGCTGCGCCAGACGGCGCAAAAGCTGAACGTCGCCACCCCGGCCGGGCGGTTCGTCCTGCTGCGGCGTGGCGTGGATCCGGGCAGCGACAGCCTGTTCGACCATGACCATCACCCCGTGGTGATGAGCAGCTTCACCCTGGCCAGCACGCGGTCGCCGCCGCATCCGGTCTATGGCCGCCGCCTGGACCAGTTCTGCCATGACCTCGCCTCGGGCTGGATCGGAGACCCGGCGCTGTCCGGCCGCACGGATTCGCCGGTCTTCGACGAACTTCTCAGCAATTTCCACGTCGGGCCCGTGCTGCGGATCGCCATCCGGCAAGAGGGCGACTGAACGGCCCCGGCCTTCTTTGTTGCAGAAATACCCCGGGGTCCGGGGCAGAGCCCCGGTCCAGCTCCTATCGCTTCAGCTTGCGCTCGATATAGTCGCGCAGTTCCTCGATCTCCGTCGTGCTCTCGCGCAGCTCGCCCTGGACGGCAAGCAACTCCGCCTCGACCCCCGACAGTTTCGCCACCAGTTCGGCCTCGCGCTCCTCCAGCTCGGCCACGGCGCGGTCGCGGGCCTCCTCGGCCTCGTGCAATTGCTGGGCCATGCTTTCCAGCTCGCCCATCTCGGCCCGGGTGACGCGGGACAGGCGATGGATCAGCCAGCTGGCGAACCAGCCCAGCAGGAAGGCGGCGAACAGGATGATCGCGGTGGCGACGATGAATTCGGTGCGGTTCATGCGGGCTCGGGCGCTGAGGTTGCGGGGTCAGGGCGTCGCGGGACGCGGCTGCGGGCGGTCGGGCTCTGCCACCGTGGCGGCGGGCATGGTGGCGGTTTCCGTCGCGGCCTCGACCAGCAGCCCGGCCGAGGGCTGGGTGGCGGCCAGTTCGGGCGCGATGGGCGGCGGCAGCAGATCGCCCGCCGGCCGGGTCGCGGCCCGGATCACCAGCTGGTCGGGCAGCACCGTGGCCGCCGCGGGCAGGGCGCCGGCCTCGACCGGGGCCACCGGCGCCACCGCCAGCGCCGCGGGCTCGGTCGCGGCCTGCAGGGCCAGGGCCGGATCGGTCGGCACGCCCAGCGCCGGGCCGACGGCGGCGCTGGCCGCGCGCAGGGCCAGGGCCCCGGCGCGGGCGGCGACCGCCTCGGGCGGCTCGGTCACGCCCTTGACCAGCGCGGCGGGGGCCGGCGCATCGACCATGACCGGCTCATCCGCCAGCAGGGTGAATTCGATGCGCCGGTTCGCCTCGCGCCCGGCGTCGGTGTCGTTCTCGGCGATGGGCCGGCTTTCGCCATAGCCGCGCGCGGTCAGGTTCGCGGTGTCGATGCCGGCCTCGGTCATCGCGGTCAGCACCGCCTGGGCGCGCGAGCGCGAAAGCTCGGCGTTGAACCCCTCGGAGCCCTGGGAATCGGTATGACCGCCCAGCTCGATGCGGAAATCGCCGCACAGCGCCATGGTCTCGGCCAGCCGGGCCAGGGTCGGGCCGGGGTCGCCGGCGATCACCGACTTGTTCGGCTCGAAGCCGATCTCGGATTCCCGCATCGCCGCGTTCAGCCGGTCCACGCATTCCGCCCCCGAGGGCAGGCCCAGAAGCGGGTCCATGCGCTTGTCGTAGCGGATCGCCAGCTCATAGCGCGCGCCCGGTCCCAGCCGCTGCGCCAGCCGCGCCGCCACCATGTCCGAGGCGGTCTGGTTGCCCGAAACCCCGCTGATGCGCACCAGGTCGGGCGTCACCGTCGCGGTGCCGCGCTCCAGCCCGGTCATGGCCTCGATGGCGGCGATGGCGCGCAGGGTCCAGCCGCCCGGCACGGCATCATCGCTGCGCAACGCGCTGTCGACATGGTCGAAGCGGGCGCGGGCCATGCTTTCCACCGCCTCGCGCATGCGGTCGTCGGTGATGCGCCCGCGCAGCGAGACGCTGCCGTGATCGAGCACCGCGACGAATTCGGCCGGCCCCTGCGCCGCCGCATCGGGCTTTTCATGCTGCGCGGTCAGGGTGAAGCCGGCGGGCAGCGCCGCCTGCAACCGGCCGGTGGCCTCGTCGAAACGATCCGCCGCCACCTCGGAGGGCGCAAACAGCGCGATTTCGGTATCCGAGATCGTCACCGACCCCGCGCCCAGGCCCTTGACCGCCGCGATGGCCGGCACGGCCGCATCGGCCCAGCGGGGCGAGGGCGCGCCCAGGCCCAGCGTGCATTGCGGCTGGTCTGCCGCCCCGGCCTCGCGCCCGGCGGCCAGGATGCGGTCGCGCGCCGCCTCGGTATCGGCGGCGCAGGCGTCGAAGCGCGCGCCGCTGTCGTCCTTGACGAAGCGCAGGGTGAAGGGCGCGATCACCGGGCGCGGCGCGGTGATCTCGGCCGCCAGCTTGACCGAGGCCGGCCGGGCGCGATTCAGCGCCGCGGTCAGTTCGACCTTCTCGCGCGGGCTGTCGGTCACCGCGCGGACCGAGACCGCGCCCGCCGCGATCGAGACCTTGGCGCGTTTCGCCAGCTGCGCGGCCTTCAGGCCAAAGGCAAAGGCCTCGTCCCAGCCCTCGGGCTCGGGGTAGTCGGCGCTTTCCATCAGGTCCGAGATCTGCGCCGCGCCGGTCTGCCGCTTCAGACGCTCCACCAGCGCCTTGCGGTCAAGGCCGGCCGGGACCAGGCCGATGATCGAGATGCCCTCGTCATTGCGCAGAAGCTCGATCTCGAAGGCCGGTGTGGCCAGCGCGGCGGCGGCGGCGACCTGCATGTCGTCCACGACCCGGCCGGCGCCGACCAGGGTTTCCGCCTGGGCGCGGGCGCGGAAACGCTGCACCTCGTCGGGCGCGATGCCGCCCAGCTGCACCTGCAAGCCGTCCGTCTTGACCGTGACCCAATCAAGCCCCGCCAGCGCGGCCGAGACATCGCGCATCGCCCGGCTTTCGATGAAATCGGCGGCGGCGGTGGCGCCCCAGAGGGACAGGCCACTGGCGGCGACGAATGCGATCAGGCTCGCGGCGACGACCGGGCCGCGACGCGGACCTGGACGTTTGGGATTGGCCATCCGGGGAACCCTCGGGCTGTTTCCGACCCGCCGCATGTAAACCCTGCGCGCCGGTTTCGCAATCAGACCAGCCCGGCCAGGGCAAGAAACAGCGCAACGATCAGCCCGGCGTCGCGGTTCGAGCGGAACAGCCGCAGGCAGCCGGCCGGGTCGCGAATGTCCAGCGTCCGCAGCTGCCAGGCCAGATGCGCGGCAAAGCCTGCGACCCCCAAGAGGCCCAGCGTCAGGCCCAGCCCCTGGGGCGCCGTCGCCATGACCGCCAGCCCCAGCAGCAGCACCGCGGCGGTGCCGAAGCCCGCCAGCCAGCGATGCGTGTCCTGCCCGAACAGCCGGGCGGTGGACTTGACGCCGATCAGCGCGTCGTCCTCGGTATCCTGGTGGGCATAGATGGTGTCGTAGAAGATCGTCCAGGCGATGCCCGACAGCCAGGCCAGCAGCGGCGCCGGCGCCAGGTTGCCGGTATGCGCGGCCCAGGCCAGCAGCACGCCCCAGTTGAAGGCGAGCCCCAGGAAAACCTGCGGCCACCAGGTGAAGCGCTTGGCAAAGGGATAGATCGCGACCAGCGCCAGCGAGGCGACGCCCAGCAGGATCGCCGCCTTGCCCAGCGTCAGCAGGATGACGAGGCCCGCCAGCGCCTGCGCCGCCAGCCAGACCAGCGCGCCCTTGACCGTGACCTGCCCCGAGGGGAGCGGCCGCGACCGCGTCCGCGCCACCCGGGCGTCGATGTCGCGGTCGGTGATGTCGTTCCAGGTGCAGCCGGCGCCGCGCATCAGCATGGCGCCCAGCCCGCAGGCGACGGCGATCCACAGGTCGCGCCAATCCGGCTGGCCTGCGATCATCGCCAGCCCGATGCCCCACCAGCAGGGCAGCAGCAAGAGCCAGGTGCCGATGGGCCGGTCGGCGCGGGACATGCGCAGCCAGGGCCGCCAGCCCGGCGGGGCGTGGCGGTCCACCCAGTTGTCGGGCGGTGCGTCCGCGACCATGCGCGGGCCCTCTGGCGTCGGATCCTCGGTCTGCATATTCTGCGCCCCATCATGGCGAAAATCAGACTGTTCATAGATCACCCGCTGGCCGAGGGACAAGGCATCGCGCTGAATGCCGACCAGGCGCATTACCTGTCCTCGGTCATGCGGCAGGGGTCGGGGGACGAAATCCTGGTCTTCAACGGCCGCGACGGCGAATGGCTGGCGCGCATCGAGCGGCTGGCCAAGCGGGGCGGCGACCTGCTGGCCCAGCGCCAGACCGCGCCGCAGCTGGACCCGCCGGACCTGTGGCTGGTCTTCGCCCCGATCAAGAAGGCCCGCACCGATTTCATCGTCGAGAAGGCGGCCGAAATGGGTGCCGCCCGCATCCTGCCGGTGCAGACCGAACACACCAATTCCGAGCGCATCCGCCAGGACCGCCTGCAGGCCCATGCCGTCGAGGCCGCCGAGCAATGCGGCGGCACCTTCGTCCCCGAGGTCTGCGAGCTGCAACCGCTGGCGCGGCTTCTGGACGGCTGGGACCCGGCGCGGCGCATCCTCTGGGCCGACGAGGCGCTGGCCGGCCCGGCGCAGCTGCTCTCCGGCCTGCCGCGCGGGCCTTGGGCGATTCTCATCGGGCCCGAAGGCGGCTGGTCCGAATCGGAGCGGCGCCGGCTTTCGGCCATGGATTGCGTCACGCGCATCGCCCTGGGCCCCAGAATCCTGCGCGCCGACACCGCTGCCGTCGCGTCACTTGCGCTGTGGCAGGCGGCTTTGGGGGACTGGCGCTAGGGCTTCGGCCGCATTTCGCGCAAGTTTCCGCCGCGCGGTGGCGCTTCGGCGGGAGGATCTTGCGATGCGCTTGCAGAATTTACCCCTTCGTCACAAAAGTTAAGAAAAAACGGTCGCTTATGCAGCCGCTGCATAGCGGCAATGCCGGTTTGACCGTGGTTTTGCGACTTTGCCCGATCTATATGCTGTGCATCAACGAAGCGCCCGATGAGCGGGCAATGATCTCAAGGTGAAAACTATGTCGGCGATTGACACGAACCGCGTCCATGGCGGGGCGGTCTCCTTCGGTATTGGCTCGAAACTTCTGTCCGCCTTCGCGGCCTGGAACGACGCCCGCGTGACGAAGAACGCGCTGAGCCGTCTTTCGGATCGCGAGCTGGACGATATCGGTCTGTGCCGCGGCGATATCGATCTGATCTCGCGCGCCCGCTAAGCAGCGGTAGAAGACGCGACCGGACCGGCGGCTTGGCCCGCGGACGGTTCCCCGGCCCGGGCAGGGCAAGACGCTCAGGCGGCCCGCAAGGCCGCCTTTCGTATTTTCCGGGGCCCGGGATGCGCCATGCCTCAGGCCCGCTGCATCACCAGCGTGGACCAGTCGCCGAAATCGTCGCGCCGCTCCAGCGCCAGCCCGCCCTTGGCATAGGCGTCGATGACCTCCTGGGCCTGGGTGGTCAGGATGCCCGACAGAATCGCCCTGCCGCCATGCGCGACATAGCGCGCCATGTCCGGCACCAGGTCGATCAGCGGCTGCTTCAGGATATTGGCGAAGACCAGGTCGAAGGGCGCGGCCCGTTCGATCAGCGGATGGTCGAAGCCGACCGCCTCGACGCATTCCACCCGGCCGTCCAGCCCGTTGGCGATGACATTGGCGCGCGCCACGTCCACCGCCTGCGGGTCGATGTCGCCGGCCAGAACCATGACCGGGAACATCCGCGCCGCCGCCATGGCCAGCACGGCGGTGCCGCAGCCGATGTCGACGATGCGCTCGGGCGCCGCGCCCTCGGCCACCAGCCGGTCCAGCGCCAGCAGGCAGCCCTTGGTGGTGGCGTGGTGGCCGGTGCCGAAGGCCATCGCCGCCTCGATCAGCAGCGCCTCGGCGCCCTCGGGCACGCTCTCGGCGTCATGGCTGCCGTGGACGAAGAAACGCCCGGCCTCGACCGGCGCCAGCTCGCGCTTGACATGCGCGACCCAGTCCACCTCGGGCAGTTCCGAGACGGTGAAGGGTGCCGCGCCCCAGGCCGCGGCCAAGAGCGCCAGCGCCACGTCGTCCGGGGGCTCGGTGAAATACAGCCCGACCTCCCAGCGGTCGCTGCCATCCTCGATCTCGAAGACGCCGGTGCCGACGGGCTCGGGGGTCAGATCCTCGCCGGCCTCGGCCAGAGCCTCGGCCGCCTCGCGGCCTTTGGTATGGGTCAGCGCGGTCCAGGTCGCCATTCAGAAGTCCTCGGCAATATCGGTCAGAGGCGCTTTGACACCCGTGCCGCGCAATCCGCAATAGCCGTCGGGATGGCGGTCCAGATATTGCTGGTGATCCTCCTGCGCCGGCCAGAAGCGGGCGGCGGGCAGGATCTGCGTGGTGACATCGGGAAAACCCTGCACGGCCAGGCGGTTGCTGTAATCCGCCTTGCTGAGCTCCGCCGCCGCCCGCTGGCTGTCGGTGAAATGCATGATGACCGAGCGGTACTGGTCGCCCATGTCATTGCCCTGGCGGTCGCCTTGGGTCGGGTCGTGGTTTTCCCAGAACAGCTGCAGCAGCCGCTCATAGCTGATGCGCGAGCTGTCATAGACCAGCCGCACCACCTCGGCATGGCCGGTCTGGCCGGCGCAGACCTGCTCATAGGTCGGGTTCTCGGCGCTGCCGCCGGCAAAGCCGACCTCGGTCAGCCAGACGCCGTCCTGCTGCCAGAACAAGCGCTCGACGCCCCAATAGCAGCCCATGCCGAAGATCGCCTGGTCGAAGCCGCGGGGCGGTTCGGCATCCAGCGGCCGGTCGAAGATGCGGTGCAGCGGGGCGGTCATGGTCGCGTCCTTTCGAAAGCTGTTGTGGCACATCTAAGTGCCGCCCTAGTCTGGCGCAACGCCGCAGGCAGCCCGCCGGTTCGGCGGCAAGGAGGCCAAGCATGCGGAAAGGCCCGCGAAACCTGATCACCGATGTCGCCGGATTGCGGGTCGGCAATGCGCGCGACGACCGGCTGCGTTCCGGCACCACGGTGCTTCTGGGCGACGCGCCGCTGGCCTGCGGCGTCAATGTCATGGGCGGCGCCCCCGGCACGCGCGAGACGGAGCTGCTGGCCCCCGACAAGCTGGTGCCGGGCGTCGATGCGCTGGTGCTGTCAGGCGGCTCGGCCTTTGGCCTTGCGGCCTGCGACGGGGTCTCGGACGGGCTGCGGGCGCTGGGGCGCGGCTTTGCCGTCGGGCCGGTGCAGGTGCCGATCGTGCCGGGCGCCATCGTCTTCGACCTCTTGAACGGCGGCGACAAGGATTGGGACGCCAACCCCTATCCCGCCCTCGGCCGCGCGGCGCTGGAGGCGGCCGGTGCGGATTTCGGCTTGGGCAGCGAGGGAGCCGGCACCGGCGCGATGACGCATCGCTGGAAGGGCGGGCTCGGCTCGGCCTCGGCGGTGCTCGATTCGGGGGTGACGGTGGGGACGCTGGTGGTGGTGAACGCGATGGGCTCGGTCACGCTGCAGGCCACGCGGCAGTTCTGGGCCGCACCCTGGGAGATCGAGGGCGAATTCGGCGGGCTGGGCCTGACCGGCCCCTATCCCACCGCCGAGCCTGCGCCGGCCAAGCGGCTGGGCGAGGCGACGACCATCGCCATCGTGGCGACCGATGCCGCGCTGGACAAGGCCGGGCTGACGCGGCTGGCGACGGCGGCGCAGGACGGCATGGCCCGCGCCATCGTGCCCAGCCACACGCCCTTCGACGGCGATCTGGTGTTTGCGGTCTCGACCGGGGCGCAGCCGCTGCCCGACCCGGCGCTGACGCCGTTCCAGCTGGGCCATGCGGCGGCGACGGTGCTGGCCCGCGCCATCGCCCGGGCCGTGCACGAGGCGCGGCCGCGGCCGGGCGACCTGCAACCCTGCTGGCGCGTGACCTAGCTTTCGGGCCGGCAGCCGCGGAACTCGACCGCATCCTCGGGGCCGATCAGCGTCAGGCGCAGCGCGGCCGGGTCCAGCGGAAACGGCTTGCCCGAGGCGGCGACGAAATCCGCCTGCGCCACCACGCGCGCCCCTTCGGCGCTGGTTTCGGGGGCCGAAACCCAGATGTCCTTGCCGGCCAGTTCCATCGCCACGTCCTCGGCCAGAGCCGATTCCTCGGAAGGCAGGGTGGCGGTGACCTGCATGCCGTCCTTGATCGGCTGGACCCGGCACTCCGGCTGCCGGTCCGAGGCGCGGGGCTGGCGCGCCAGGGCCGCCTCGATCAGCGGATCGGGCGCGTCGCCGGGCGCCGGCGCGGTCAGCCGGACCTGCGCCGGCACGCAGATGTCGAGGCAGAGGCCGAAATCCACCACCACGCGCGGCGCGACCGGCTGGCCGGGCTGCGTGGGCGTGATCTCGATCGGCAGGATCAGCCGGTCGTGATAGCCCAGCGTGCGCTCGCCGCCGGAATCGATCACCTCGGGGCGGGGCCACAGCACCCGCACCGGGCCCAGGTTCTGCGAGCCCTGCCAGTCGAAGCGCGGCGGCACGCCGGCGTCGCCGGGGCTGCGCCAATAGGTCTTCCAGCCCGGCTCCAGCTCCAGCCGCAGCGCGGTCATGCGGTGGCCTTCGGCGGTGATCCAGCCGGGCAAAAGCTCGGCCGAAACCAGCCCCGGCGGCGGTTCGTCGGCCAGCGCCGGCAGGGCGGTCATCAGCAGGGCGGCAAGGATTCTCATGGGATGCCTTTTAGCGGGCGCCGGGGCACGCCGTGAAGTCACATTACCGCCAATCCCTTGCGAAATCAGCCCGCAGCGCCGATCTTGAGGAAAAGGCACCTGCGAAAGGAGCGCGGCGGCTCATGGACCTGTCCAGCAACCTGACCGGCAAGATGCTGATCGCCATGCCCGGCATGCGCGATCCGCGCTTCGAGCATGCGGTGATCCTGATCTGCGCCCATTCCGAGGACGGCGCCATGGGGCTGGTGCTGAACCGGCCGATGCCCGACGTGGATTTCTCGGACCTGCTGTCGCAGCTGGGCATCGACGCCGGGGTGGACGCGCTGGACATTCCGGTGCGCTTCGGCGGCCCGGTCGAGCCGGGGCGCGGCTTCGTCCTGCATCGCGTGCCGCAGGGCATCCGGGTCGAAGAGAACCGGCTGCGGATCTCGGACGACCTCGCCATGTCCACCACCCGCGACATCCTGGAAGATTACGCCCGCGGCCATGGCCCGCAGCCGGCCGTGCTGGCCCTGGGCTATGCCGGCTGGGGCCCGGGGCAGCTGGATTCCGAGATCCTGGCCAATGGCTGGCTGACCTCGGACCGCGGCGACGAGATCATCTTCGGCGCCGACAATGCCGGCAAATGGCGCGCGGCGCTGAAGTCGCTGGGCATCGACCCCTTGCACCTGTCGCCAAGCGCCGGCCGCGCCTAGAGGCAGCGTTCCAGCAGCGCGCGGGTGTTTTCCGCCGTCATCGCGACCGGGTTGCCGCCGCAGGAGGGATCCTCCAGCGCCATCCCGGTCAGCTCGTCCAGCCGGTCGCGGCCGACGCCCAGGGCGGTCAGGTTCGGCGGGATGCCCAATTCGGCGCGCAGGTCCATGACCCGGGCGCGGAAGCCGTCGAAGCCGCCCGGGATGCCCAGATAAGCGGCAGCGCGCGCCAGCCGGCCCTCGATGGCAGAGCGGTTGAAGTCCAGCACCATCGGCATCACCACCGCATTGGTGGTGCCGTGGTGGGTGCCATAGAGCGCGCCGATGGGATGGCTCAGCGCATGAATGGCGCCCAGCCCCTTCTGGAAGGCCACGGCGCCCATGGCGGCGGCGCTCATCATCTGCGCCCGCGCCTCCAGATCGCCGGGGCTGGCGTAGGCGCGCGGCAGGTATTCGTTGACCAGCCGCATCCCCTCCAGCGCGATGCCCTGGCTCATCGGGTGGTAATGCGGCGAGGAAAACGCCTCGAGGCAATGGGCAAAGGCGTCCATGCCGGTGCCGGCGGTGATGGCGGGCGGCATGCCGACGGTCAGCTCGGGGTCGCAGATCGTCACCCTGGGCATCAGCTTCGGGTGGAAGATGATCGTCTTGCGATGGGTTTCGGTGTTGGTCAGCACCCCGGCGCGCCCGACCTCGGAGCCGGTGCCGGCCGTGGTCGGCACGGCCACGATCGGGGCGATGCGGCTGGCATCGGCGCGGGTCCACCAGTCGCCCACGTCCTCCAGGTCCCAGACCGGGATCGACTGCCCGGCCATCAGCGCGATCATCTTGGCCAGATCCAGCGCCGAGCCGCCGCCAAAGCCGATCACCCCGTCATGGCGGCCGGCGGCATAGGCGGCGATGCCGGCCTGCATGTTCGCCTCGTTCGGGTTCGGATCGACCTCGGAAAACATCGCCCGGCCCAGGCCGCCGGCCTCCAGGATCTCCAGCGCGCGGGCGGTGATCGGCAGGCCGGCCAGCGCCCTGTCGGTGACCAGCAGCGGGCGCGCGATGCCGGCCGCCCGGCAATGCTCGGCCAGTTCGGCGATGCGGCCGGCGCCGAAGCGGATCGCGGTCGGATAGGACCAGTTCGCGCGCAATGTCATCCTTCGCCCCTTTTCGCTGCGGCCCACCGCCCTCAGCGGCAGCGGGCCGGATTCACCCCGATGCCGTTCAGGCCCCAGTCGGTCATCTGCGCCACCAGCTGCTGGCCGGCGGCGTCGAAGGCCGGGATCAGGTCGGCGGTCTTGGTGGTCGCCGCGTGGGCCGTGGTGGCGAAATGGCCGCGGGCGACGACGGTGGCGTCCATCTCGCGCACCAGCTGCGCATCGACGGTCAGCTTGATCAGCGCGCCCTTGCCCGCGACCTCGGCGTTGAAGTCCTGCACCTCGGAGATCAGCGCGTAATCCCCCGCCGTGCCCAGCGGCGCCCGGCCGACATGGGTGAAGGCGTCATAGCGGCCAAAGCCGCGCACCAGCAGCGTCTGCAAGGTGGTGGGCACGGTGTCGCCCCAGCGCGCATCGGGCAGATACTGGGTCTGCAACTGGTTCGGGCGGATCATGATGCGGTCGGTGTCCAGCGTGCCGCGCGCCTTGGGCGGCTCGATCACCAGCTCGGCCAGCCGGCCGCGGCCGCAGCGTTGCGGCTGGTCCGAGGGCGGGCGCAGCTCGAAGACGTCGCGGGCCGGCTCGCCCTCCAGCGCCTTCAGCGCCGCGCAGCCGGGCAGGGTCAGGGTCAGCATCAGCAGGGCGGCGGTCAGGCGCATGGCGGCTCCTCAGCGGCGGAATTCGGGGGTCTTCGGCCCCGAGAAGATCTGCGAGGGATTGCGCCGCAGGGCCGAGACCAGCTCGTTCACGTTGCCCACCAGCCCGCGCAGATCGCTGGTCATGCGGGTGATCTGCGGCAGCCCCTCGCGGGTGAAAGCCTGCACCGGGGCGCGGGCGCTGTCCAGCATCCCGCGCAGGCTGGCGAATGCCGCGTCGGCGCTGTCGGCGGCATCGCGCAGCTTGCCCGTGATCTCGGGCAGGTCGGCCACCACGCGGTCGATGGCCTCGTTGGCCTTGCCCAGCGTGACGCGCAGGTCGCCGACCACCGGCTCGATATTGCTGTTCATCACCCGGTCGGCGCTGTCGAAGGCCCGCTCGGCCGAGGCCAGCGTCCGCTGCCCGACCGCCAGCGCGGCGTCGAGCCCGTCGAGGCTTTGGTCCGCGCGATCCGTCAGCCGCGCCAAGTCGGTCTGCAGCGTGGTCGCGGTCTGGTCCAGCCGCTGCGTCAGCCCGCGCAAGTCGCCCGAAACATAGTCGCGCACCTCGTTCAGCGTCGCGGTGCCGGCGTCCAGCGCCGCATCGGCCTTGCCGGCGGTCTCGTCGAACTTGGCCAGGGCGGTATCGGCATTGCCCAGCGTCGTCTCGGCCGCTGCGGAAAGCCCGTCCAGCCGCTCGCCGAAGGCCGAGATGTCGGCGGCGGCCGAGGCGATGGACTCGGTCGCCTTGGTCACATCCCCCAGCGCCTTGTCCAGGTTGGCGCTGGAGCGTTCCACGTTGTCCAGGATATTGCGCACCCGGCTCTGGTTGTCGTCGCCCAGCAGCTGGGTCATCTGCTCGGCCACGGTGTTCAACCGCGAGATCATCTCGGGGCCCTGGTCCGACAGTGTCTGCAGGGCCGAGCGGTTGGCGGCGATGACCGGGATGCCCTCGGGCTGGGCCACGCGCAGCAAGGGCGCATCCGGGCTGCCGGCGGTGATCGCGACATTCGAGACGCCGGTGACGCCCTGGATCTCGATCGAGGCGCGGGAATTGGTGCGCACCGGCGTATCCTCGGCCACCTCGACGCGCACCCGCACGGCGCCGTTGACGCCGTCCGCCAGCTGCATGTCCACGACCTTGCCGACGGAAAGCCCGGCAAAGGCCACCTCGGACGAGATGGCCAGCCCCGAGACCTCGGGGAAATAGATGTCGTAATAAGCGAATTGCCGGTTGATCTGGATCTTGGCGAACCACATCAGGAACAAGAGCAACCCCAGGAAGCCCGCGATGGTGAAGGCGCCGATCAGGACGTAATTGGCCTTGGTCTCCATGGGCTACTCCTTGCTCCGGCCGGTGGCGATGGCGGCGCGGGCGCGGGGCCCGTGGAAATATTCATGCACCCAAGGATGATCCACCTTCAGCATCTCGGCCATGGTCCCGCTGACCAGCACCCGCTTTTCCGCCAGCACCGCGACGCGGTCGCAACAGGCGTGCAGCGTGTCGAGGTCATGCGTGACCAGGAAAACCGACAGGTCCAGCGCATCGCGCAGCTCGACGATCAGCCGGTCGAAGGCATCGGCGCCGATCGGGTCCAGCCCGGCCGTGGGCTCGTCCAGGAAGACGATCTCGGGGTCCAGCGCCAGGGCCCGCGCCAGCCCCGCGCGCTTTTTCATGCCCCCGGACAGGTCCGAGGGGTATTTGTCGTTGGCGTTCCACGGCAGCCCGGCCATCGAGACCTTCAGTTCCGCCAATCCCGCGCGCGTCTCGGGCGTCAGCCCCGGCACGGCGCGCAAGGGCACCTCGACATTCTCGCGCACGTTGAGCGAGGAAAACAGCGCCCCGGCCTGGAACATCACGCCCCAGCGCCGCTCCAGCGCCTCGCGCGCCGGGCCGTGCAGCGCGGTCACGTCCTGGCCAAAGACCCGGACCGTGCCGGCGGCGGGCGGGTTCAGCCCGACGATGGTGCGCAGAAGCACCGATTTCCCGGTGCCCGAACCGCCGACCACGCCCAGGATCTCGCCCCGCCGCAGGTCCAGGTCCAGCCCGTCATGCACGACATGGCTGCCGAATTGCGTGCGCAGGCCCCGGACCTCGATGACATTGTCGCTCACAACCCGATCTCCGCGAAGAAGACCGAGAACAGCGCATCCGCCACGATCACCGCGAAGATGGCGTTCACCACCGCGGTCGAGGTCTGCGCGCCCAGCGATTCCGCGTCCTTGCCGACCTTCATCCCGGCGTGGCAGCCGATGATGCCGATGATGATGGCAAAGACCGGCGCCTTGGACAGGCCGACGATGACATGGTCGACGCTGGTTTCCGCGATCAGCCGATAGCGGAACATCGAGGGCGAGATCCCGAGCTCCACCCAGGACATGATCGCGCCGCCGATCAGCCCGGCCAGGTTCGCGATCAGCCCCAGGATCGGCAGGGTGATGACCAGCGCCAGCACGCGCGGCAGGATCAGCACCATGTCGGGATCGAGGCCCAGCGTGCGCATGGCGTCGATTTCCTCGTTCATCTTCATCGAGCCGATCGAGGCCGTCAGCGCCGAGGCCGTGCGCCCGGCGACGATGATCGCGGTCAGAAGGATGCCCAGTTCGCGCAGGATCGAGATGGCGATAAGGTCGATGACAAAGATCTCGGCCCCGAACTGGCTGAGCTGCGCCGCGCCCTGAAAGGCCAGCACCACGCCGATCAGAAAGGACATCAGCGCCACGATGGGCACCGCGCGCAGGCCGGTTTCCTGGCAGTGATGGACCAGCGCGGTCAGGCGGAAATCGCGCGGGTGCCGGATGCCGCGCCACAGCGCCGCCAGGAACCGGCCCAGGTATTCCGCAAGCTCGCGCAGGAAGACCAGCGCGCCCATGATCCAGCGCCCGGTCGCATCCAGCGCCCGGCGCCAGCCGGGCTCGGGCGCGGGCGGCGGATCGGGCCGGGGCAGGGCGCCGGTCACGCTTTCCAGGAGCTTCGCCTGCGGCGCGGCCAGCCCCAGAAGCGTGGCGCCCGCGGCTGTGCGCCCGGCCAGGTACCAGGCGCCGGCGGTGTCGAGCCGCGTCAGGCCCGACAGCTCCAGCCGCTCCGGCGCCTCGGGCGGCAGCTGCGCCAGGGTCCAGACCGTCAGCGCGCCCTCAAGGCGCAGCTGCCCGTCCTGAAGGGTGGCGCGCAGCTGCGGATCGGCGGGAAGGCTGGCCATGGCGGTCCTGATGGGAAGCGTCACCGATTTCATCCGGCGATTGCGGGGCTTTGTCAAATCCGCCGCCGGGGCGGGTGGTGGCGTCGGGGCGAGAGGTTTCAATTTGCATCGTATTCTCGGGGTCTTGTGCTTGATCGCAATCCTGCCCCGGCCCTAGCCTGGGGGCAAGGCGAACGGGCCTGAACCTCCCCGGGATCGGGTGAACCAGTGCTGCTTTGACGATGATCCCGGGGCATCAGCCCGGCGCCGCCGCGCGCATCATTCGCACCGGCTCGGTCCGGGCCAGGCGCAGCACATGCGCCATATAGGGTTGCTGCAGGTCCTCGCTGCGCAGCCCGGCGTACAGCCGGCGCAGCATGCCCTGCGGCCCCAGCGGCAGCAGCGCCAGTTCGGGGTTGCCGGCCTGGCCGCGCAGCACCCAGTCGGGCATCACCGCCACCCCGCGCCCCGAGGCGATCAGCATCAGCGCGATGGCGGTCTGCTCGACTTGGCGCAGATGCGCCGGCTCGACCCCGGCCGGGTCGAGGAATTGCGAGAACACGTCCAGCCGCGCCCGGTCCATCGGATAGGTGATCAGCGTCTCGCCGGCCAGGTCGGCGGGCTCGGCATAGCCCTTGGCGACCAGCGGGTGACTGGCCCGCACCACCAGCGTCGGCGCATAGTCGAACAGCGGCTGGAAGCTGATGCCCGCGATTTCCTCGGGGTCCGAGGAAATCACCAGGTCCACCTGGCCGCGTTCCAGCGCCGGCAGCGCCTTCAGCGCCAGGCTGGTGCGGATGTCCAGGTCGACCTCGGGCCAGGCGCGGCGGAACTGGTCCAGCACCGGCAGGAGCCAGTCGAAGCAATGGTGGCATTCCATCGCCACATGCAGCCGGCCGGCCCGGCCCAGCTCGACGGCGCGGAATTCGGCCTCGGCGGCCTCGATCATCGGCAGCACCTGCTCGGCGGTGCGCAACAGCCGCATCCCGGCACCCGACAGGCGCAAGGGCTTGGTCTTGCGCAGGAAAAGCTCGACCCCGGCCTGTTCCTCCAGCGCCTTGATCTGGTGCGACAGCGCCGATTGCGTCAGGTTCAGCACCTCGGCCGCGCGGGCCAGCCCGCCCTGTTCATGGATGGCGCGCAGGCTGCGCAGATGGCGAAGTTCCAGATGCATCTTGAGCGGATCTCATCACGATCTTGAGGATTATGAATTTGTCTCACGTCGCGGCGCGTGTCACAAGTCCTGCGACAAAAGGATAGTGCGATGACGACACCGGCGATCAGTTTCGAATTCTTCCCGCCCCGGACCCTGGAGCAATCCTTCCGGCTGTGGGAGACCGCCCGGGCGCTGGCGCCGCTGGGGCCGGACTTCGTCTCGGTCACCTATGGCGCCGGCGGCACCACCCGGCAGCTGACGCATGAGGCGGTGACGGCGCTGGCCGGCCATTACGGGCTGAACGTCGCCGCGCATCTGACCTGCGTGGACGCGACGCGCGAGGAGACCTTGCAGATCGTCGCCGATTACGCGGCGGCCGGCGTGCACGAGATCGTCGCCCTGCGCGGCGACGCGCCGCAGGGCCAGGACCGCTTCACCGCCCATCCCGAGGGCTTCGCCAGCTCGGTCGCGCTGATCGAGGCGATTGCCGCGCGCGGCGACATGACCATCCGCTGCGGCGCCTATCCCGAGCCGCATCCCGACAGCGCCGACACTGCCGCCGACGTGGCCTGGCTGAAGCGCAAGGTGGACGCAGGCGCTAGTTCGGCCATCACGCAGTTCTTCTTTGACGCCGACACCTTCTTCCGCTTCCGCGACGCCTGCGCGGCCGCCGGCGTCGCGGCGCCGATCATCCCCGGCATCCTGCCGATCCAGAGCTGGGCCGGCACCCGCCGCTTTGCCGAACGCTGCGGCACCTCGGTTCCGCAATGGGCCGAGGAGGCCTTTGCCGCCGCCGGCCCCGAGGGCGAGGCCGCGCTGGCGCTGGATGTCTGCGTCAAGCTGTGCGAATCGCTGGTCGAGGGCGGCGTGGACAAGCTGCATTTCTATACGCTGAACAAGCCCGACCTGGTGCAGAAGGTCTGCGCCGGCCTGGGCGTCGCACCGAAGGCCGAATTTTCGCGCGTGGCCTGAGCGGCCGGGGCTGCGGTTCAGCATATCCTGACCGTTGAGCGCTGTGCCTTGGCCAATCGCGCCGAGAGGGCTGCGTTTGACGATTCGTGCCCAAGCTGCAGCACCGCCGCACCGCTATCCGTCGCTCAGGCCGAGGATCCTCGAACAGATCCGCGGCGGCGATCACCAGACCGCGCTTGCCGTTCTGCAATGCGCTTGCAGAATTCGGCTATGATGCCTCGCTGGTGGCCGACATGGCGGGCTGTTTCTGGGCGCTCGGGGATAGCGAGCCGCCATCCAGCTCCTGGTCGCCGTCACCGGGGATGGCGCCCGGCTGGGCGCGATGCATATCTTGATCGGAGAGGCTGGGAAGGCCAGGTTCGCGCTTGAACATGCGCTTCCGCGGTGCCCGGTCAACCGTTCCGACCCGACGCTGCGATGACCCTGGTGTCAGGCGGTATGCACTCTCAGGAACGGCGCCGCGCAAGAGAGTCTCCATGTTTTTGACGGTCTCAGCCTGATTCCGATGGCAGGCTTGGCCTTGGGGCATGCGCAGCCCGGCTGATCCTGCCGCCAAGCGAGCGCGGCAGCGCTTCAGATGTCGGTGCGGCCGAGAAGAGTCGAACTTCGATGACGGTGATTGCATCTCGACCATGTGCCAATCAGGCGTCCTGTCGCAACCCGTCAGGGCGCGATAATTCCTGGGTTATCGTCCTCTGCTGTCGCTCCGGGCATGGCCATTTCTTGCGGCGCGGCGGGCGTGCGGCGGCGGAAGCGGCGCTTGCGGTGCGGGCGTTCGGGCGCGGCCTCGGCCAGCGCGCCGGTCAGCAGCGCCGGGCCGGGATAGGGGCGCGGCACCGAGTCGTGCAGTCGTTCCGAGGCGTCCAGCCCCGTCAGCCGCGGCGCGCGGGCCAAGAAGGCCTTGCCCCAGCTGCGCCAGGACCCGACCGAGGGCGCCGTCGGGTCGCAGGGGAACTGCGTTTTCCAACCTGCGGGCAGCGGCAGGCCAAAGCGCTCGGCCCGCGTCATCATCCAGACCAGGGGGATATTGGCCAACGGCCGGGCATATTCCAGCCCCGACAACTGGCCGCCGATGTCCGGGTGGCAGCCGCGGAACCACATCTGCTCGATCCGGCCGGCGACCGACTGGCTGTCCCAGACCAGGGGCTGAAAGGCCGCCCGGGTCTCGTCCAGGGCCAGCGCCTGCAGGCCGTGCTCGACATGGCTGCCCAAGTGTTCATCGTGAAAGCGAAAGCGCGGCTCGGTCAGCATCCACAGCAGCGGCAGTCGGATGCCCAGCGCCATCACCGTGTCGAAGACACCGATCATGCGGATCGGCACGAAGGGATGGCACAGGCGCTGGTCCAGCTGCTCGACCCCCAGGTCGGCACCGTTGCGATAAAGCTGCCAGGCGTGGTGGACGTTTTCGGCCGTGGCATGGGTGTGCGTCAAGAGCCCGACCCGGCCGATCATCCCGGCCAGCGAGCGCACCGCGAAGGCGCCGCGCGAATAGCCGAAGAAGAACAGCGGATCGCCCGGCCGCCATTCGCGGGCAAGCCAGGCATAGGCGTCGCAGATGCTGCGCTCCAGCGTGGCGCCCATGGTCAGTTCGGGCAGGGTGCGCCAGGCCTGCCATTGCTGGCCCGGCGCGTAATGGATGCGCACCGGCGCCGGCAGCAGCCCGCGGTCGCCCGACAGCATCGCATGGATGCGCGCGATCGAGGACCGCCGCCCCTGGGTCAGCGAGGCGAAGGTTCCATCCATCAGGACGACATGGCACAGGGGCGGGCGGGACGATTCCATGGCGCGACGCTAGCACGGAACCGCGAACATTCGATTAATCCCTATTCAAGCGCGTTCACGGTCATGTGTGCCATCAACCCGAAGCCGTTGAACCGGGTATTGGTGACCGTGGAATAGGCGCCGGCGCCGTGGAAGATGACATAGTCGCCTTCCTGGAGAGTGCCGGGCAGCGCCAGTTCGCCCGGCAGCCGGTCGACCGAATCGCAGGTCGGGCCGAAGATGACGCGGGGATGCGCCTCGTCCTCGCGCGCCGTGCCTTCGGGGGTCAGCACCTGCAAGCGGTCGAGATTGCCGACGATCGGCAGCTCGAACAGCCCGCCATAGACGCCGTCATTCAGGAACACGTTCTGGCCGTCGCGCACCGCCTTGACCCGGGTGATCAGCGAAAAGGCGTCGGCGCAAAGCCCGCGCCCCGGCTCGCAGACCAGCGCCGGGGGCTCGGCGCCGAAAGCCTCGTCGGTGACGCGGCGGATCAGGGCAAAGATCGCCGCCAGGTCCGGCTCGACCCCGGTCACGCGATGCGAGGGGAAGCCGCCGCCGACGTTCAGCCGCCGCGCGCGCACCCCGGCCATGGCGCAGATCTCGGCCGCGGTGGTGATATAGGCCTCCCAGGCGTGCGGATCGGTGCATTGCGTGCCCGGATGGAAGGTCAGCGAGGGGATATAGCCGCGATCCGCCACCGCGCGCAGCAGCTCCGCCGCCAGCTCCGGCGAGGCGCCGAACTTCGAGCCGAAGTCATAGGCCGCGCCCAGCACCGGCAGCTTGAAGCGGGGCGAGATCTCGCAACCCTCGGCCGGCACCTTCTCGAACAGCTTCTCCAGCTCGGAATGGCTGTCGACCGACCAGGCCTTGATGCCCGCCTCGACCGCATGGGTGATCTCGGCACGCGAGCGCACGGGGTTGTGGTAATGCCGTGCCGCATCCGGGGCCAGCCGGCCGATCAGGTCGATCTCGGCCGGCGAGGCGACGTCGAAGCCCTTGACCCCGGCGGCGGCGAGCGTGCGGATCACCGCCTCGTCCGGGTTCGACTTGACGGCATAGGTCACCAGCCCCGGAAAGCCCTGCAGGAAGCGCTGGGCATTCGCGCGCAGGACCGAAGGGGCAAAGACCATGACCGGGTTTTCCGGCGCCAGCTTGCGGATGATCTCGGCGGGATTGTCCCAGACGGTCTTGGGGCCACGGCCCTCGGTCAGTCCCATCGGCATGTCCTTCCTGTGCGCGTGAGGGATGGAAACAAGTCTGCGCCCTATGGGTTCCGATTGAAGCAATGAAAAGGGTGGAAATGTTCCCGCCTATGGGTAATCTGCCGAAAGTGTCGTCATTATGACAGGTGGCAGGTGGACGAGCTCGACCGGGGAATTCTGACCCATCTCGCGCAGGATGCGCGCATGTCCGTGGCGGTGCTGGCCCGGCGGCTGAAGGTGGCGCGCTCGACCGTGCAGGCCAGGTTGGAACGGCTGGAAACTTCGGGCGCCATCGCGGGTTACACGCTGCGCCTGGGCGATTCCGCGCGCGAGCATCGCATCCGCGCCACCTGCCTGCTGACCATCGAGCCGCGCTCGCAAGCCGCGATCCTGGGCCGGCTGCGCAGCCTGCCCGAGGTCGAGCGCATCCATACCACCAGCGGCCGCGTCGATCTTTTGCTGCAACTGGCCGCCATATCGACCAGCCAGCTGGACGATGTGCTGGACCAGATCGGCGGTCTGACCGGCGTGAAGTCCAGCGAGAGCCTGATTCACCTGTCCACCAAGCTGGATCGCGCCACCTAGCCGTGTTCCGCGCGCAACAATGTGACGATCGTGTCGCCGTATTTGCGCTGGTCGATCTGGGCCAGCCCGGCGACCGGGGGCGGCGCGGCCGATTCTTCCCAGACCACCATGGCGCCCGGCGCGATCCAGCCGCCGGCCAGGGCCGATTCCAACGCCTGCGCGCCCAGGCCCCTGCCATAGGGCGGGTCGAGGAAGACCAGCCCATAGCCCGGACCGCGATTCTCGCCCAGTTTCGTCGCATCGCGGCGCCAGACATCGGTGACGCCCATGGCGCGGGCCTTCTCGATATTTGTGCGCAAGAGCCCGCGCGCCACCACGCCATCATCGACGAAGGCCACCCGCGCCGCGCCGCGCGACAGCGCCTCCAGCCCCAGGGCGCCGGTGCCGGCGAACAGGTCCAGCACCCGCGCGCCCGGGATCGGATTGCCATGCGTGCCGTTGATGAGCAGGTTGAAGATCGACTCGCGCACCCGGTCGGTCGTCGGGCGCAGATGCGCCGCCGGGTCGCCCGCGCCGACCTCGGCCAGTTTCAGCCCGCGCAGGCTGCCGCCGACGATCCTCACAGCAGCGCCTTCAGGTCGGGGGCCTCGGCCAGGGTTTCGGGACTGGGAGACTTGCCGGCCTCGATCAGGCGCTTGCCGATCATATAGGCGCGGGCGTCGTTCAGCGCGTCCACCGCGATCAGCCGGCCGTCGCGGTAATACCAGACCGAGCCGGGCCGGGTGACCACACGGTCGTAGCCCAGGTTCAGCCCGGCGATCTGCAGTTTCGCGTCGAACTGGTCCGACCAGAACCAGGGTTTCGGGACGTAATCCGTCCCGGCGCCCAGCATGTTCGCAGCCACCGCCTCGGCCATGTCGATGGCATTGCCGACGCTTTCCAGCCGCAGCCGCCCGCCCGCGGTGAGAAAGCTGGCGCAATCCCCGGCCGCCCAGATGCCTGGGTCCGAGGTCCGGCCCTGCGCATCGGTGGCGATGCCGTTGTCGATGGCCAGCCCCGCCGCCTCGGCCAGCGCGGTTTCGGGCGTGATGCCGATGCCGCAAATCACCAGATCGGCGGGCAGCAGCCGGCCATCGGCCAGTTCCACCCCCTCGACCGCCGCGTCGCCGGTGATGCGGGCGATGCCCACGCCCTCGATGATCTCGACGCCATGGCGGCGATGCAGGTCGCGGATCATGGCGGCGGTTTCGGGTGCCGCCACCCGGCCCAGGATGCGCGGCGCCGCCTCGACCAGCGTGACCTCCAGCCCCAGCTTGCGCGCGACGGCGGCCGCCTCCAGCCCGATATAGCCGCCGCCGATCACCACCAGCCGCCGCCCGGCCGTCAGCGCCGGTTGCAGCCCGGCAATGTCGGCCAGATTGCGCACCACATGCACGCCCGGCAGCGCCCCGCCCATCGCCGCGGGCAGCCGGCGCGGGCTGGCGCCCAGCGTCAGCGCCAGCGCGTCCCAGGGATATTCGCCGCGATCCGTCACCACCACGCGCCGCGCCCGGTCGATGGCCACCGCCCTTTCGCCCAGGTGCAGCGCGATGCCCTGTTCGGCCCACCAGTCCGGCCCGCGCAGCGTCAGCCGGTCCAGATCCATCTGGCCCAGCAGATAGGCCTTGGACAGCGGCGGGCGCTGATAGGGCGGCGCGGGCTCGTCGCCGATCACCGTCACCGGCCCGGCGTGTCCCAGCGCCCGCAGCTTCGCCGCCAGCGAGGCGGCCGCCTGGCCGGCGCCAAGGATGACGATGTTCATGGTTTTCCTCGCTGGTTTGCCTGCGGCGCGCAGCCTATAGTCCGGCCTGACGCGATGCAATTCGACAAGGAGGAAGCGCGCATGGCCATCGAAAAAGGGGCAAGCCTGCCCGACGGCACGCTGGTGAAACTGGGCGAGAACGGCCCCGAGCCGGTCGAGGTCGCGGACCTGCGCAAGGGTCGCGTCGCGATCTTTGCCGTGCCGGGCGCCTATACGCCGACCTGCACCAACGCCCATATGCCGAGCTTCGTGAAGAATGCCGACAAGCTGCGCGAGAAGGGCGTCTCGCGCATCGCCTGCATCACCGTGAACGACCCCTTCGTGGCCGGGCAATGGGCCAAGGACACCGGCGCGACCGGCGCCGGCATCGAGGTTCTGGCCGATGCCGACGGCAGATTCACCAAGGCGCTGGGTCTGGACATCCAGGCCGACGGCTGGATCAAGGGCCGCTCGAAACGCTATGCCATGCTGGTGAACGACGGCACGGTCGAGGTGCTGGAGATCGAGGAAAGCCCCGGCGCCTGCGCCATCTCCTCGGGCGAATCGCTCCTGGGCCTGATCTAGGGCTTCAGCCTGAACAGGTCCGTGAAGGCTTGCGCGGCGGCCCGGTCGCCGTGCAAGCCGATCAGCCCGGCGCTGGCGATCGTCACCGGCCCCGGGCCATAGATCGCGGCGGCCAGCGCATTGCCGCTGCCCTCCAGCAGGAAATCGCCCTGCGGCGCGCGCATCGCCGTGACCAGCGGCGCGCCCTTGGGCGACAGAATCACCTCGAACCCCTCTTTCCCCGACAGGAAGCCCGCGCGCAGGCTCGATCCCGCCGCCCGCCCCGCATCCACCGTCGCGGAAATCGAGATCATCAGCGCCGAGATGCTGATGAACTTGCGCGGGTCGTGCCCCGGCATCAGCAGCGCCCAGCGGCACAGCTCGCGCAGCACCGGATGCAGCGCGCGGCCCTGCTCGGTCAGCGCATAAAGCCCCAGCACCTCGTCATGGCTGACCACGCCGGCCTGCACCAGCTGGCCCAACCGCTGCGTCAGCACGCTGGCGGTCACCCCGGGCAGCCCGGCGCGGATCATCTGGAAGCGCTTGGGCGCAAACATCAGCTCGCGCACCACCAGAAGCGCCCAGCGGTCGCCCACCAAGTTCAGCGCATGGGCGCCGAGACAGCCTTCGTCATAGCGCAGGGTTTTGCCGGTCTTGCTCATGTTTTGATATTATCAGTTGCTTTTTGCTACTGCAAGTGCCAGCCTTCGACTCACCGGCGCTTTTCGCGCCAATCATGAGGAGGAGAAGATGACCTATTACTCCGGCTTCCTTTTGGCGGTCCCGACCGCGAACAAGCAGAAATACATCGACATGGCGAGTTCGGCCTGGCCGATGTTCAAGCGCTATGGCGCGCTGCGCATGGTCGAGACCTGGGGCGCCGACGTGCCCCATGGCAAGGTCACCGATTTCTACATGGCGACCCAGGCCAAGGAGGACGAGACCATCGTGTTTTCCTGGATCGAATGGCCCGACAAGGCCACAGCCGAGGCGGGTTTCGAAAAGATGATGAACGACCCCGAGATGCAGGGCCCGCCCGAGATGCCCTTCGACGGCATGCGGATGATCTGGGGCGGCTTCGAGCCCATCTTCGACGACAAGGCCTGAGGGGGCGGCGATGTATCACGGCAAACCCTGCTGGTTCGAGCTGGACACCGCGCGCGGCGGGCTTCCTGCCGCAAGCGACTTCTATGGCAAGGTCTTCGGCTGGTCGGTCGCCGATTCCGGCATGCCGGATTTCAGCTATTTGCTGGCCAGCCACGGCGGCGACATGGTGGCCGGGCTGATGGAGATCCCGCCCGGCTATGACGGCATCCCGCCGAACTGGCTGATCTACCTGGACGTGGACGATTGCGACGCGGCGGCGGAAAAGATCGCGCTGCTGGGCGGGACGGTCCACAAGCCTCCGGCCGATATTCCCGGCACCGGCCGCTTCGCCGTGGCGGCCGATCCGCAGGGCGCGGTCTTCGGCATCCTGCAACCGCTGCCGATGCAGCCGCAGCCCGCGGCCGAAACCGGCGCCTTCGACCAGAAGAAGGAAGGCCACGGCAACTGGATCGAGCTGATGTCCACCGATCCGGTGGCAGGCTTCGCCTTCTATGCCGAGCTGTTCGGCTGGACGGCGGGCGATGCCATGGACATGGGCGCGATGGGCAAATACCAGCTGTTCCGCTGGAACGGTACCGATATCGGCGGGATGATGGGTCTGGGCAATGCGCCCGTGTCCTGCTGGCTGCCCTATTTCGGCACCAACGGCGTCGAGCCGGCCATGCAGCGCATCCGCGATGCCGGCGGCGAGGTGGTCAGCGGTCCGCATGAGGTGCCGGGCCCGGCCTTCATCGCCGTGGCGCGCGACCCGCAGGGCGCGCATTTCGCCATCGTCGGCCCGCGCGAGGCCACGCCATGATCCGTGTCGCGCTGCTTTGCGCCCTTTGCGCCGCCCCCGTGGCGGCGCAAGAGGTGCAGCCCCAGGACATTCCGCAGGGGCAGAAGGACTATCACGCCGCCGAGGCCGGGACCTATAAGCTCGACCCCTATCACAGCGCGGTCATCGCCCGCGTGCCGCATATGGGCTTTTCCTACAGCGTCTTCCGCTTCGACGCGGTTTCGGGCGCGTTGACCTGGAACCCCGACGACCCGGCGGCGATGCGGCTGACGGCCGAGGTGCAGGTCGGCTCGATCTCGACCCCGGTCGAGGGCTTTGCCGAGGTGCTGAAGGGCGCCGAATACCTGAACACCGCCGCCAATCCGGTGGCGAGTTTCGTGTCGGACAGCTTTGTCCCCGAAAGCGACACCAGGGGCACGGTCTCGGGGCAACTGACGCTGATGGGCCGCACGCATCCGGCCAGCTTCGCGGTCGAGCTGGTCGGCGTCGGCAAGGGCTTTACCGGGGACGAGAATGGCAACCCGGTGATCCGCAACCTGATCGGCGTCCATGCCGAGACGCAGATCGACCCGCAGGCCTATGGCATGAACGCCTTTTTCACCGCGCCGATTCCCGTGGTGATCGACGCCGAATTCGCCCGGAGCGACTGAGCCATGTATGTGATTACGACCTACGACTGGGTGCCCGATTTCGCCCGCGGCCATGTCCGCGACCTGCGCATCCGCTGGGCCTGCGAAGAGGCCGGCCAGCCCTATCGCATCGAGACGACCAGCGTGCGCGAGAAGACCGCGCAGCATTTCGCCCGCCAACCCTTTGGCCAGGTGCCGATCCTGCAGGACGGCGATCTGACGCTGTTCGAAAGCGGCGCCATCCTGCTGTATCTCGGCGAGCGGCATGAGGCGCTGCTGCCCGCCGACGCGCAGGGCCGGGCCGAGACCCAGCAATGGCTGGTCGCGGCGCTGAACACGCTGGAGCCGGTGGTGATGGCGCTGGCGCTGGCCCGCATGTTCGACCGCGACGAGCGCGCCGCCGAACTGGCCCTGCCGCGGCTGGTCGCGCGACTGGAGCAACTGGCGCCGGTGTTGAAGTCCCGCGACTTCATCGCCGCCGGCCGCTTCACCATCGCCGACATCATGCTGGCCGAGGTGCTGCGCATCGTGGACAACCTGGGCGAGCTGGCCGGCCATCCGGTGCTGCTGGACTATATGCGGCGCATGACCGCCCGTCCGGCGTTCCGGCGCGCCCATGACGCGCAGCTGGCGCATTTCGAAAAGGCTGCGTGATGCTGACGCTTTATGGCCACCCGCTGTCCTCCTATACCCAGAAGGTGCTGATCGCGCTTTACGAGCTGGGGACGGATTTCACCTTCTGCGAGGTCGATCTGGGCGATGCGCAGGACCGGGCGCTGATGCAATCGGTCGAGCCGATGGGCCGGATGCCGGCGCTGCGCGAGGGCGATCTGGCGCTGTCGCAAAGCTCGCTGATGATCGAATGGCTGGACCGGCACCATCCCGGTCCGCAACGCCTGCTGGACCCGGACCCCGATGCCTCGCTGCCGGCGCGGCAATGGGACCGCTTCCTGGATTTCCAGGTCATGCAGATGATGCAGCAGATCGTCGACGCCCGCATCTTCATGGCCGAAGGCGCCGAGGAGCGGGTGGCGCCCTTTGCGCGGGCCAAGCTGGACCTGGCCTATGCCGCGCTGGACCGGCGCCTGGACGGGCGCGACTGGATCGCGGGCGGCTTCGGCCTGGCCGATTGCGCGGCGTTCCCGGCGCTGTTCTATGCCGGCGCCGTGCATCCCTTCGCGGATCATCCGCATCTCGGCGCCTATTTCGAGCGGCTGGTGGCGCGCCCCTCGATCCAGCGCGTGATCGCGGGCGCGCGGCCCTATTACGGCTGGTTCCCGTTCAAGGACGGGATTGCGGCGCGGTTTCTCTAGCGCCTCTTGGCCTTTGGCCGTGGTTTCGCTATCCCCTTGGGCAATTCAAGGGGTGACGACATGGCCATGGACAAGAACTTCGACGCCGCTTCCGCCGAGGCGCGGATCGCGGCGGAATGGGCGGCAAGCGATGCCTTCGCGGCGGGGGCCAATGCCTCGCGCGCGGAAACCTTCTCGGTCGTGATCCCGCCGCCGAATGTCACGGGCAGCCTGCATATCGGCCACGCGCTGAACAACACGCTGCAGGACATCCTGGTGCGCTGGCACCGGATGCGCGGCTTCGACACGCTGTGGCAGCCCGGCCAGGACCATGCCGGCATCGCCACCCAGATGGTGGTGGAGCGCCGGATGGCCGAGCGCCAGGAGCCCGGCCGGCGCGAGATCGGGCGCGAGGCCTTCCTGCAGAAGGTCTGGGCCTGGAAGCAGGAATCCGGCGACACCATCATCAACCAGTTGAAACGCCTGGGCGCGTCCTGCGACTGGTCGCGCAATGCCTTCACCATGTCCGGCGCCCCCGGCGCCCCGACGGGCGAGGAGGGCAATTTCCACGATGCCGTCATCAAGGTCTTTGTCGAGATGTTCGATAAGGGGCTGATCTATCGCGGCAAGCGGCTGGTGAACTGGGACCCGCATTTCGAGACCGCGATTTCCGACCTGGAGGTCGAGAACCGCGAAGTGCCCGGCCATATGTGGCATTTCAAGTACCCGCTGGCCGGCGGCGAGACCTATGAATACATCGAGCGCGACGCCGACGGCAACGTCACCCTGCGCGAGACGCGGGACTATATCAGCATCGCCACCACGCGGCCGGAAACCATGCTGGGCGACGGCGCGGTCGCGGTCCATCCGGACGACGCCCGCTATGCGCCCATCGTCGGCAAGCTGGTGGAAATCCCGGTCGGGCCGAAACAGCATCGCCGGCTGATCCCGATCATCACCGACGAATACCCGGACCCGGATTTCGGCTCGGGCGCGGTCAAGATCACCGGCGCGCATGACTTCAACGACTATGCCGTGGCGATGCGCAATGGCATTCCGCTCTATGCGCTGATGGACGGCAAGGGCGCCATGCGCGCGGACGGGCTCAGCTACGAGGAAAGCGCCGAGATCGCCACGCGGGCGGCACGGGGCGAGGATGTGGGCGACGTGTCCTCGGTCAACCTGGTGCCCGAGGAGTTGCGCGGGCTGGACCGCTACGACGCCCGCAAGCGCGTGATCGCGGCGATCACCGACGAGGGGCTGGCCGTTACCTATCTGCACAAGGAAATCGACAAGGAGACCGGCGCCGAGCATCTGGAGCGCCGTCCCCTGGTCGACTCGAAGCCGATCATGCAGCCCTTCGGCGACCGCTCGGGCGTGGTGATCGAGCCGATGCTGACCGACCAGTGGTTCGTCGATACGCCGAAGATCGTCGGCCCGGCGCTGGAGGCGGTGCGCGATGGCCGCACCGAGATCCTGCCCGAGCAGCACCGCAAGGTCTATTTCAACTGGCTCGAGAATATCGAGCCCTGGACCATCTCGCGCCAGCTGTGGTGGGGGCATCAGATTCCGGTCTGGTATGGCCTTGGCCTGCGGCTGGAAGGCCAGGTCGACGACGACCACGACGGCGCGCTGGACGATGTCGAGATCTTCGCGCTGCTCGAGGAAGGGCTGGTCCATGGCGACGACCTGCTGCAATGCGCGGCGAATTTCGCCGATGTGGCGCAGAAGTTCCGCGACGCGCTGGCCGACCTGCCGCAGCCGCTGGAAATCGCCCGGGTGATCGAGGTGGCGGACCGCGAGGCGGCGGTCGATGCCTTTGCCCAGGGGCTGGCCGACTATAACCTGACGCAGGATCCGACCAGGCTGGTCTATCCGGTCTGGCGCGATCCCGATGTGCTGGACACCTGGTTTTCCTCGGGTCTGTGGCCGATCGGCACGCTGGGCTGGCCCGAACCCACGCCCGAACTGCGCCGGTATTTCCCGACCGACGTGCTGGTCACCGGCTTTGACATCATCTTCTTCTGGGTCGCCCGGATGATGATGATGCAGCTGGCCGTGGTGGGCGACGTGCCGTTCCGCACCGTCTATGTCCACGGCCTCGTGCGCGACGAAAAGGGCGCCAAGATGTCAAAGTCGAAAGGCAACGTCATCGACCCCTTGGTGCTGATCGACCAATACGGCGCCGACGCGCTGCGCTTTACCCTGACCAGCATGGCGGCGATGGGCCGCGACCCCAAGCTGGGGCCGAAGCATGTCGAGGCGAACCGCAACTTCGTCACCAAGATCTGGAACGCCAGCCGCTTTGCCGAGATGAACGGCGTCAGGGGCGGCGGCGCCCGCCCGGCGCCCGCGCATGTGGTGAACCGCTGGATCATTGGCGAGGTCGCCCGCATCCGCCAGGCCACCGACGAGGCGCTGGCGGCGTTCCGCTTCAACGACGCCGCGACCGGGCTTTACGCCTTTGTCTGGGGCAAGGTCTGCGACTGGTATGTCGAGTTTTCCAAGCCGCTGTTCGATGGCGAATACCGCGACGAGACCCAGGCGACGATGGGCTGGGTGCTGGACCAGTGCTATCTGCTCTTGCACCCGATCATGCCCTTCGTCACCGAGGAGCTCTGGGCGCTGACCGGCGCGCGCGCCAAGCCGCTGGTGCATGGCGACTGGCCGGACTACGGCCCCGAGCTGATCGATGCCGAGGCCGACCGGCAGATGAACTGGGTGATTTCGGTGATCGAGAACATCCGCTCGGCCCGCGCGCAGATCGGCGTGCCGGCCGGGGCGCGGCCCGATCTGATCGTGACCGAAGCCGACGCGGCCGCCCGCGCGGCGCTGGCCGCCAATGGCCCGCTGGTCGAGCGGCTGGCGCGGGTGAACCCGCCGAGCGAGGGCGGGATGGGGCCGGGCATGATCGCGGTCGCGGCGCTGGGGGCGAGCTTTGCCCTGCCGGTGGGCGAGATGATCGACGTCGCGGCCGAGACGGCGCGGCTGGAAAAGGCCGCCGCCAAGGCCGAGAAGGACGCCGGCGGGTTGCGCGGCCGGCTGGGCAATCCGAAATTCGTCGAGAACGCCGAGCCGGAGGTGATCGAGGAGACGCGCGACAAGCTGGCCGCGCTGGAGGACGATCTGGCGCGGATCCGGGCGGCGCTGGGGCAGCTGGCGGCGATGTGAGGCCCCCGCCGCGCGGCTGCCGGAGTATTTGGGAAACGGTGAAAGCCGCGGTTTTCCCAAGGCCTGGTGCGGTGGCGGTGGCGCGGTTGCCGTGGGTATTTGCGGAGCAAAGAAGCTCAGGGCCGCTCGGTAAGGGCGGCCCTGATGCTGGCGGCGATCATCGCCGGCACTTCGGGGGCGAGGCCGATGGGGGGCAGGGTGATGCCGCGGAAGCCGGCCTCGGCCAGCGCCTGGGGCAGGTCGTCGGTGACGTGCCCGGCGCTGGTGGCGAAGAGCGGCAGGCAGAGCGTGCGCGCGGGCAGGGCGCGGGCGGCCTCGGCGAGTCGGGGCGGTTCCTCGATGAAGCCGCAGGTGACGGTCAGGGGCGCGAGGTCCGCGGCCATCTTGCGCGCCGCCTCGGCCGGGGCGCGCGAGCGGCCGGAGCCATGGGCGGCGAGCAGGACGTGTGTTTCGTCCAAGGCCCAGCCCTGCGCGGCGGCGGCTTGTGAGAGCAGGCGGCGGGCGAGCGCGGGCAGGCCGGGATCGGCGCCGAAGGGCGGCAGGATGCGGGCCTTGGGGGCGCCGGCCAGGGCCAGGCGGCGCGGCAGTTCGCTGCGCGTGAACCAGCCCGCCGCCATGAACAGCGGATAGACCAGCATGGCGTCATCGGCACCGTCCAGCGCGCCGGGCATGGCGAGCGTGGCGCCCCGGATGGTCACCCCGGGCAGCGGGATGCGGGCGGCCAGCGCCTCGATGGCGGCTTGCTGCGGGGCGGGGTCGCCGGGCTGGCCGTGGGCGACGATGAGCGCCCTAGGCACGGAAGGCCGCGGCGAAGGGTTCGGGGATGGCGAATTCGGTCAGCGCGATGCTGCGCGCCTGCGGCGACATCTTGCGCGCGGTCTTTTCGACGATGCGCTGCAATTCCTCGGCGTCGCGGGTTTCGGCGAAGGGGCCGAGATACCAGCGGATGAAGGTGAAGCAGGCCACGTCCTCGAGCGCCTGCACCTCGGGGTCGCGCTTGATGCCCTGTTTCGTCAGCATCTTCTCGGCATGGGCGATGGCGTCATCGTCGTAGCCCGCCGCCTGCATGATCCCGGCCACGCGGGCGGCGTGGCGCCGGCCCTGTTCGGTGCGCCAGGCCAGGTAGCCGGGCCGGTCCATCGGATAGGCGTCGCGCGGCAGGAGCCAGCGTTCGACATGCTGGCCGCGGCAGGCGATCTGCAGCGGCTCGGAGGCATCGGGGTAGAGCGCCCGTTGCTCGGCCGTCATGCGCTGGCCATAGAGGAGTTCGCGGGGCTCGCCGTCCTGAAGATGCGGGTCGGCGGCATTGGCCTGGTCGATGGCGTCGAAAGCGGTCTGAAGGCGGGTCATGGGCGGGATCCTTTTTGCGCCATCATGCCGCAGGCGGGGGCCGGGTCAATGCGGATTGCGGGGCCCTGGCGCCGGGGCTAGGCTCGGGGCATGGAATGGTTGGAATTCGCCCTGGCGCTGGCCGCTTTTCTGGGCTCGCATGTCATCCCGGCGCGGCTGCGCGGGCCCTTGGTCGCGCGCTTCGGCAAGCGGGCCTATGTCATCGGCTACAGCCTGCTGTCGCTGGGGCTGCTTTACTGGCTGATCGTGGCGGCGGGGCGGGCGCCCTTTGTCGAGATCTGGCCGCAGTGGCCCTGGACGCGCTGGCTGGTGAACATCGCCATGCCGGTCGCGGTGCTGGCGGCGCTGGTCGGCGGCATGGGCGGGCTGATGCTGGCGTTTGCGCTGTGGGCGACGGCGCATCTGCTGGCCAATGGCGACCTGGCGCATGTGATCCTGTTCGGCCTGCTGCTGGGTTATGCCCTGCTGGGGCTGGTGATGATGCGGCGGTTGCTGGTCTGGCGGCTGGCCTGGTGGCGGCTGGCGGCGGTGCCGCTGGTCTGGATTGCGCTCTATCACCTGCATCCGCTGGTGATCGGCGTCAGCCCGGCACCCTGAACCCCTCGGGTATGCGGTCCTGCCCGTCGAGGATCAGGTCCGCCAGCATCGCCGCGCAGGCCGGCGCCATGGCGATGCCGATCTTGAACCCGCCATTGGCGACGTAATGCCCCGGCCGGCCGGGCCATGGTCCCAAGAGCGGCGCCCGGGACAGCGCGCGCGGCCGGATGCCGGCCCAGCGGTCCACGACCGGCGCATCGGCCAGCGCCGGGCACAGCGCGCGGGCCTTGTCGATCAGCGCCTGAAGCTGCGCATCGGTGCCAAGGTCGGTCACGTCGCGTTCCGAGGTCGAGCCGACCGCCACCGTCCCGTCGGCATGCGGCACGATATGCAGCCCCTCGGCAAAGACCTGCGGCGCCTCGGGGGCGGCGAAGTCCAGCAGCGCCGACTGGCCCTTGACGCCGCCGCCGCCGAAGGGCGCCAGCCCGGTCCAGCCGGTGGCCCAGATCGCCGGGCCCTTTGTGCTGGCGCCTTCCTCGATGATGCCGCCGCGCGCGCGGATCGCGGCGGCCAGCGCCGCCCCGGCTCGGCGAGGGCTGATGCGCGCCGTCAGCCGGTCGACCAGCCACAGCCCGGTCTCGGACGGCGGCACCAGCGGGCCCTGCGGCGCGTCGGTGATCTGCATCGTCGCCCAGGCGGGCCAATGGCGGCGGGCAGCGGCGATGCGCTCGGCCATGCGCGCCTCGGTCCCCGGCAGCACGGGCTGGATGCGGCCGGTGCGGGCATAGCCGGGATCCACGCCGCCGGCCCGGGCCACCTCGGCCCACCAGGCCTCGGCGCCGACCAGCGCGTCCAGCTGCACCTGCTTCTTGTCGTTCCAGTTTTCCGGCGCGTGCGGGGCCAGCGCGCCCACCGTGCCGCCCGAGGCGCCGGCGCCGATGCGCGCGATCTCGACCACGCGCACCGGCCGGCCGCGCCGCGCCAGCTCCCATGCGCAGGCGAGGCCATAGATCCCCGCGCCCGCCACCGTGATTTCGCTTGCCATCCCGCCGCCCCTTGCCGCATCTGCCGGAAAACAGGAGTTAGCGCGAATGAGCGATCCCGACCAGAGCGCGGCGCTGGCATGGCGCGAGGGCGGCATCCCGGTCTCGACCCGATTCGACGACCCGTATTTCAGCCTGAACGGCGGGCTCGAGGAAACCCGGCATGTCTTTCTGGCCGGAAACGACCTGCCGGCGCGGCTGGTGCCCGGCTTTCACGTCGCCGAGCTGGGCTTCGGCACCGGGCTGAACCTGCTGGCGCTGGCGCAGGTGGCGACGGTCCCGGTCCGCTTCACCAGTTTCGAGGCCTTCCCGATGGCGCTGGAGGAACTGGCCCGCGCCCATGCCGCCTTTCCCGAACTGGCGCCGCTGGCCGAGGCCCTGCGCGCCGGCTGGCCCGTCCGGCGTTTCCAGGTCGGCCCCGTCAGTGCCGAGATCATCGTCGGCGATGCGCGCGCCGCGCTGCCCGCGTGGCAAGGCCGAGCGGATGCCTGGTTCCTCGACGGCTTTTCGCCGGCGAAGAACCCCGAGCTTTGGGGCGAGCCGCTGATGGCCGAGGTCGCCCGTCATACCGCGCCGGGCGGCACATTCGCGACCTATACCGCCGCCGGCCATGTGCGCCGGGCGCTGGCGGCGGCGGGCTTCGCGGTCAGCCGCGCGCCGGGCTTTGCCGGCAAGCGCCACATGAGCCGGGGCCGGCTCTAGCGGCGCACCTGCGGGATGCGCGAGGGCGGAAACGCCAGCGCCGCATGCGGCGGCCGGCCGTGGGTGCGGCGCCAGAAGGCGGGGCCGCCGCGGCGCAGGAACAGCGGCAGCGCCAGCACGATGCCGGCGAGGAAGCCGGCGGCATGGGCGACATAGGCGACGCCGTCCTCGGCCCCGATGGCGCCCGAGACCAGCTGGATGCCGAACCAGGCCAGAAGCAGCACCCAGGCCGGGATGGTGAAGCGGCGGATGATGACGATGATGATGGCGATGACATCGACCCGGGCGCGCGGGAACATCAGAAGATAGCCCCCCATCACCCCGGCGATGGCGCCCGAGGCCCCGACCATGGGCACGCCGCTGCCGGGGTCGGCGACGATCTGGCCGCCGGCCGCCGCCAGCCCGCAGGTCAGGTAGAAGCCCAAGAAGCCCAAGGGGCCCATCTGGTCCTCGAGATTGTCGCCGAAGACCCACAGGAACAGCATGTTGCCGGCGATATGCATGATGCCGGCATGCAGGAACATATGCGTCACCAGCCCCCACAGCCATGCGCCATGCGTGATCGCGACCGGATACAGCGCCAGCCGGTCCCAGAGCCCGACCTGGCCGCCGGCCCAGGGCATGGTCAGCAGGAACAGCGCAAGGTTCAGGACGATCAGCCCATAGGTGACATGGGGCGTGCGCTCGGAGGGGTTGTGGTCGCGGATCGGGAACATGGCCGCAGCCTGAAGCATCGCATGGGCGCGCGCAAGCGGCCCTGTTCGGATCCCCGAGCCGCGTATAGCATCACCCCCGAATCGCATCCGAGGAGGCGCCGATGACCAGCCTGACCGACCGCAAGAACGCCGCCATCTCGCGCGGCGTCGGCATGACCACGCAGGTCTATGCCGAGCGCGCCGAAAACGCCGAGATCTGGGACAAGGACGGCAATCGCTACATCGATTTCGCCGCCGGCATCGCGGTCGTCAACACCGGCCACCGCCACCCGAAGGTGATCGCGGCGGTCAAGGAGCAACTCGACCGCTTCACCCATACCTGCCACCAGGTCGTGCCCTACGAGAATTACGTCGCCCTGGCCGAGCGGCTGAACGCCGCGGTGCCGGGCAAGGGGCCGAAGAAGACCGCCTTCTACACCACCGGCGCCGAGGCGGTGGAAAACGCCATCAAGATCGCCCGCCACCATACCGGCCGCGCCGGGGTGATCGCCTTTTCCGGCGGCTTCCACGGCCGCACCTTCCTCGGCATGTCGCTGACCGGCAAGGTCCAGCCCTACAAGGCCGGCTTCGGGCCGATGATGAACGACATCTGGCACCTGCCTTTCCCGAACACCACCCATGGCGTGACGGCCGAGGACGCGCTGGCGGCGCTGGACCGGCTGTTCAAATCCGACATCGACCCGGCGCGGGTCGCGGCGATCATCATCGAGCCGGTGCAGGGCGAGGGCGGCTTCTACGAGGCGCCCGCCGGCTTCATCCAGCGCCTGCGCCAGATCTGCGACCAGTATTCGATCCTCCTGATCGCGGACGAGGTGCAGACCGGCTTCGCCCGCACCGGCAAGCTGTTCGCCATGGAGCACCACGGCGTCGCGGCCGACCTCACCACCATGGCCAAGGGTCTGGGCGGGGGCTTGCCGATCAGCGCCGTCACCGGCCGGGCCGAGGTGATGGACAGCCCGCAGCCCGGCGGCCTGGGCGGCACCTATGCCGGCAACCCGCTGGCCGTCGCGGCCGCCCATGCCGTGCTGGACGTGATCGAGGAGGAGCAGCTTTGCGACCGCGCCACCCGGCTCGGCCAGCGGCTGAAGCAGCGCCTGGCCGGCCTTGCCGAGGCGGTGCCCGAGATCGTCGACATTCGCGGCCCCGGCTTCATGAACGCGGTCGAGTTCAACATCGCCGGCAGCGACAAGCCCAACCCCGAGCTGACCAACCGGGTGCGCGAGGAGGCGCTGAAGCGCAACCTGATCCTCCTGACCTGCGGCGTCTACGGCAACGTGATCCGCTTCCTGGCGCCGCTGACCATCCCCGACGCGGTCTTCGACGAGGCGCTGGACATCATCGAGGAGTCGATCCGCGCCGCCCGCGGCTGATCCGGGGTCAACCGGCACCGGCCGCGCCCCCGACCGCGGCCGGCCGGGTATTTGAAAAACTGAAAAAAGCAGGCCCCGGGGCGGCGCCCAGGGGCGAGAGGCCATGGCTTCTTCGTTCCTCAAATACCCAAACGGCCGCGCGCATGAGAGCGGTCGGCGGGGTATTTCGGAAACAGAGAAAGCTGCAGGACAGTGCCCGGACGCGCGGATCGCCCGGGCTTTCACCGTTCTTCAAATACTCCCGCGGCCCGGGCGGCGGGGTCAGGCCAGCGCCTTGGAGCCCATGTGCAGGAACTTCTGCCGCCGGTCCTTGACCAGTTCGGCCGGCTTCTTGCCGTCGAGCTCGGCCAGCATGGCGGCGATGGCATCGCCCACCGCGGCCATGGCGTCCTGGGACGCGCGCTGGGCGCCGCCCAGCGGCTCGGCGATGATCTGGTCGATCACGCCCAGTTTCTTCAGGTCCTGCGCCGTCAGCTTCAGCGCCGTGGCGGCCTCGCGCATCTTCTCGGCATCCTTCCACAGGATCGAGGCGCAGCCCTCGGGCGAGATCACCGAATAGATCGAATGCTCCAGCATGGCGATGCGGTTAGCGGTGGCGAAGGCCACGGCGCCGCCCGATCCGCCCTCGCCGATGATGACCGAGACCAGCGGCACGCCGATCTGCAGGCATTTCTGGGTCGAGCGGGCGATGGCCTCGGACTGGCCGCGTTCCTCGGCGCCCTTGCCGGGATAGGCGCCGGGCGTATCGACCAGCGTGATCACCGGCAGGCGGAAGCGGTCGGCCATGTCCATCAGCCGGATCGCCTTGCGATAGCCCTCGGGCCGGGCCATGCCGAAATTGTGGGTGATGCGCGACTTGGTGTCATTGCCCTTTTCATGGCCGATCACCACGCAGGGCGCGTCGCGGAACCGCGCCAGGCCGCCCATGACGGCGTGATCCTCGCCAAAGGCGCGGTCGCCGGCCAGGGGCGTGTATTCGGTGAAGAGCGCCTCGACATAGTCGCGGCAATGCGGGCGTTCGGGGTGGCGGGCGACCTGGGTCTTGCGCCAGGGATCGAGCTGGCGATAGAGGTCGCGCAGCATGTCGCCGGCCTTCTTGTCGAGCGCCGCGGCCTCTTTCTCGAGATCGACGCCTTCGCCCTTGCGGGCCAGCACCCGCAACTCCTCGGCCTTGCCTTCCAGGTCGGCGAGGGGCTTTTCGAACTCGAGATAGGTCATTCAGGGCTCCGCACTGTGATCCGGTCCATCTGCGGGGACTATATGCTTGTCCGGGCCCCGGATTGCAACGTGCGCGTCACCACCGCGACAGCGCGTCCTCGTCCTCGGACCGGGCCTCAACCCAGGCGCCGGCACCGTCGGGGCCGATTTCGCGCTTCCAGAACGGGGCGCGCGACTTCAGCCAGTCCATCAGGTATTCCGCCGCCGCGAAGGCGGCCTGGCGGTGGCGGGCGGCGGTCGCGACCATCATGATCGGCTCGCCCACCGCCAGCCGGCCATGGCGGTGGATCACGCGCCAGTCCGACAGGCCGAAACGCTGCGCTGCCTCGGCGCCATAGGCGGCCAGCGTCTTTTCGGTCATGCCGGGGTAATGCTCGATTTCCAGCGCGACCAGCCGGCCGCCCTCGTCGCGCACCAGGCCCGAGAAGGTCACGATGGCGCCGGCGCCAGCGCCGAAGCCCGAGAGTTCGGCGCCGAGGTCGAAGGGCTCGCTTTGCACCCGGGCGGACATCTCAGCCTCCGGTCATCGGCGGGAAGAAGGCCACCTCGCGCACGCCGGCCAGCGGCGCGTCGAGATCGGCCAGTTCCTGGTCCAGCGCGACGCGCACCGCCGCCAGGTCCGACAGCGCGGCGGCATGCCATTCGTCCAGCGCCACCAGCTCGGCCACCAGATCGCGCACGGTCGCGGCCCGGGTCTCGATCCGCTCGCGCGGCTGGCCGATGCGTTCGCGCAGCCAGGCGAAATAGAGCACGTCAACGGCCATCGGAATCCCTCAGGAAGGGCCGAGCCTTGTCGAAATAATCCCAGCCGGTGATCGCGGTCAGCACGGCGGCGATCCAGAACAGCAGGAGGCCGGCCTGCGTCGCCAGGTCCGACCAGCTGTCGGACCAGGGCAGGCTGGTCTCGCCCACCAGGGGCGGGTGGCCGGTCTCGTAATAGTTCAGCCCGGTGCCCAGGAACAGCACGGCGATGGCGACCATCTGCGCCGTGGTCTTCCATTTCGCCAGCCGGGTGACCTTCAGCATCCGCGACTGGTCGCCCAGGAATTCGCGCAGGCCCGACACGAAGACCTCGCGGAACAGGATCACGGTCGAGGGCAGGATCAGCCAGGGGTTCATCCCGGAATAGCCGGTGATGACCACCACGGCGATGATGACCATGGCCTTGTCGGCGATCGGGTCCATGGCGGCGCCGAAGCGGCTTTCCTGGCCCCAGGCGCGCGCCAGATAGCCGTCGAACCAGTCGGTGACCGCGGCGACCAGGAACAGCGCCAGCGCCGCGAAATCCGCGAAGGGCCGGCTGAGGAAAAAGAACATCAGCGGCACCAGCGGCGCGGCCGCAAGTCGCAGAACGGTCAGGATATTGGGCAAGGTCCAGCGCATGGCCTGCAATCTAGGCGCTTGTGCGGCCGGGGGGAAGGGGCCAGACGCGGCGGCCCGCGCGCGCCTGTTTTCTATCCGGGAATAATTCTTTCCCGAAAAGCACATTTTCTGCCGCGAATCGGTCATTTTCCTGCTAGGCTGCGGCCGTGGCTTGCGGAGGGCCCCATGTATTTTGCCGGACAAAAGAAAGATTCGCTGTTCGCCCGCCTGGGCGGCGAGGAGGGCGTGCGCGCGCTGGTCGAGCTGTTTTACGACATCATCGAGCAGGACGAGGCGGCGCAGCCGCTGCACCAGCTGCACCTGCAAGGCTCGGGCGTCGCGCATTCGCGGGCCGAGCAGTTCAATTACCTCTGCGGCTTTTTCGGCGGGCCGCAGCATTACGTCATGCGCCACGGCCATTCCCGCCTGCGCGAGATCCACGAGCATGTCCCCATCGGCCCCGAGATGCGCGACCTGTGGCTGGCCTGCATGGAAAAGGCCATCGCGCAGCGCGGCATCGCCCCGGACCTGGCGGCGCAGCTGATGCGGCATTTCGCCGTCGCGGCCGAGACCTCGCGCAACCGGGACTGAGGCCCGGGGCCGCCCCGATTACAGCGAGATGTCTGCACACGAACGCGGCGTCGGTATCCATACCGCAGCCGTCGCGTCGCCGTATGACGTGGCGCGCCCTTCGATGATCTCGACCGCAACAGCCGCGCATATGATGGCATCCAGCTGATCCTCGAAGGATTTCAGCGATGCAAGGCTGGCATCGGTCGGCGGCATCGCCAAGGCATTCCGCGTGCCGGGCAGCAGAGTCTCCAAGGTTTTCAGGATGCGGGTCCATTCGATGCGCAGGTTCGCCCGCCGAGCCGAAGGCGAAAGATCGGGCCAGTATTTTCCCGCGCGCTGGATTTTGTAAGGCAGCCTTCTGGGTGCCTGCAGCAGTTCGATCAATGCGGGGTGGGGATAGACCTCGGCCAGCCGTCCGTCGGGGCGGGCCGAATGCCGCAGCTCATAGCCCCTGCTGCCGAGCTCCTGCCGCATCCGGTCGGCGATCGGTCCAGGCCGCAATGCCGAGGGCGAATGCGTGGCGGCAGCCCGTCCGCCATAGGCGCGACTCACCTCGCGGTCCGCTGCGCGGCGCGCGGTGATCGGCAGGTCCGACAGCGGCATGTCCACCGCGATAAGATCGGGATACCGGCCGCAAAGGCTTGCCACCCTGTCCGGCAGATCGGCGGCGCTTGGCATCGGTGCGTCCAGGAAATCGGCGTAGCTGGGCCAGACGGAGTGCAGGGATCACTTCCCTTGGTCTTGCGTGGCCAAGGCCAGACCGCTGGGGTTATGGGCCGTCCAGGCGGCGTCGATTCCCAACACCACCGTCATGCACTAGCCCTTCTGGAAGTGATCCACGATCTTCTGCGCCAGCGATTCGCTGATGCCCTCGACCGCGACCAGGTCGGCGAGGCCGGCGCGGCTGACCGCCTTGGCGCTGCCGAAATGCTGGAGCAGGGCGCGCTTGCGGCTGGCGCCGACGCCGGCGATCTCGTCCAGCGGATTCGCCATCACCGCCTTGGCGCGCTTGGCGCGATGCGTGCCGATGGCCCAGCGATGCGCCTCGTCGCGCAGGCGCTGGACGAAATACAGCACCGGATCGTTCATGCGCAGAGCGAAGGGGCGCTGGCCGAAGCGGTGGAATTCCTCCTTGCCGTGGTCGCGGTCGAGGCCCTTGGCGACCCCGACCATCGGGATGTCCTCGACCCCCATGTTCGCCATGATCTGATGCACCGCCGAGACCTGCCCGGCGCCGCCGTCGATCAGCAGCAGATCGGGCCAGGCGTCGGTCTGGCGGTCGGGATCTTCCTTCAGCAGGCGCGAGAAGCGCCGGGTCAGAACCTCTTTCATCATGCCGAAATCGTCGCCGGGGGTGATCTCGGTGCCCTTGATGTTGAACTTGCGATACTGGCTCTTGATCCAGCCCTCGGGGCCGGCGACGACCATGCCGCCGACGGCATTGGTGCCCTGGATGTGGCTGTTGTCATAGACCTCGATGCGCTGCGGCACGGCGGGCAGGTCGAAGGCCTCGGCCAGACCCTCGAGCAGCCGTGCCTGGGCCGCGCTTTCCGACATGCGGCGGGCCAGGCTCTCGCGCGCGTTGCGCAGGGCGTTCTCCACCAGCTCTGCCTTTTCGCCGCGCTGGGGCACGCCCAGCACCACCTTGCGGCCGGCCTTTGCGGTCAGGATCTCGGCCATCAGGTCGGGGTCCTCGATGCCATGCGACAGCAGGACCATGCGCGGCGGCACCTTGCCGTCGTAGAATTGCGCGATGAAGGCCTGCATCACCTCGTCGGCGGATTCGACGCCGTTGAGCCGGGGGTAGAAGTCGCGGTTGCCCCAGCTCTGGTTGCCGCGGATGAAGAAGACCTGCACGCAGGCCTGGCCGCCCTCCATATGCAGCGCGATCACGTCGGCCTCGGGCACGCCGCGCGGGTTGATCGCCTGCACCGATTGCACCGCGGTCAGCGCCTTGATGCGGTCGCGCAGCGCGGCGGCGCGTTCGTATTCCATCGCCTCGGCCGCCTCGGCCATCTCGCGCGCCAGGTTGGCCTGCACGGCGGTGGACTTGCCTTGCAGGAAGCGTTCGGCATCCAGCACCAGCGCGGCGTAATCCGCCTGTTCGATGCGGCCGACGCAGGGCGCCGAGCAGCGCTTGATCTGATAGAGCAGGCAGGGCCGGGTGCGGCTGCTGAATGTCGCGTCGGTGCAGCTGCGCAGCAGGAACACCCGCTGCAACTGGTTCAGCGTCCGGTTCACCGCGCCCGCGCTGGCGAAGGGGCCGTAATAGTCGCCCTTTTCCGACTTGGCGCCGCGATGCTTCTTGATCTGGGCAAAGGGATGCGCCTTGGCGACCAGGATGTTCGGGAAGGACTTGTCGTCGCGCAGCAGCACGTTGTAGCGCGGCTTCAGCTGCTTGATGAGGTTCTGCTCCAAGAGCAGCGCCTCGGTTTCGGTGCGCGTGGTCAGGAACATCATCGAGCAGGTTTCGCGGATCATCCGGGCGATGCGCCCCGAATGGCCGACCGGGCGGGCATAGTTCGACACCCGCGCCCGCAGGTTGCGCGCCTTGCCGACGTAGAGCACCGCCCCCTGGCCATCCAGCATGCGATAGACCCCCGGCGAGCCGTCGAGCGTCTTCAGATAGTCCTGGATCAGCGCGTGGCCGGTCTTGGCGGGCCGCTTGTCTGGGGTGGAATCGGTCATGCTGTTAACGAAATGATTCTGGAGTGGCGCTGCAAGTTCCGGCGTGGAAGTTCAAGCAGAATCCTGTCCACGGAATCTGGGGATAACTCTGTGAATCAGCTTGGGAGCAGCGGTCGATCCGCAAGCGTTTGTTGGAGATTCCTCGATCTGCACAAAAAACAGGCATCAAAGCAACGCCTTGTTTTCGCGAAATATTTTTTCTCCTTTCGCCAATCCCCTGAATCTCTTGCCAGAATCGTGAAGGATAGGTGAATGCCCGGCCAAAGGTGGACAACTTGCCGCAAGGGCACGGCCCGGCGCTATTCAACCCCAAGGACATCGGGCGTGCGCCAGGCCAGATGCTGGCCGCCGTCGGTGCAGATCAGCTGGCCGGTGACCGAGGGCGAGTCGAGGAAGAATCCCAGCGCGGCGCAGACGTCGCCCGGCCCGGCGCCGCGTTCCAGGATGGTGGCGGCGCGCTGGCGGCTGAAATGGCTGTCGGATTGCCGGGTGCCCTGCACGGTCGGGCCGGGGCCGATGGCATTGATGCGGATGTCGGGCGCCAGGGCCTGGGCCGAGGTGCGGGTCAGCCACCACAGGCCCGCCTTGGCCAGCGAATAGGTCATGAATTCCGGCGTCGGCTTCAGCACGCGCTGATCGATCATGTTGACCACCAGCGCGCGCGCCACCGGCTCGTCGCCGCTGCGGTCGGCCCCGGGCGCCTGGGCGGCGAAAGCCCGGGTCAGCAGGAAGGGCGCCCGCAGGTTCGAGCCCATGTGCCGGTCCCAGCTGTGCCGGCTGGCGCTTTGCAGGTTGTCGTATTCGAAGATCGAGGCATTGTTGACCAGCACCGTCAGCGGACCCAAGGCCGCCGTGGCGCGCGGCACCAGCGATTCGGTCGCCTCGGGGTCCAGCAGATCGGCCTGCAGGATCTCGGCCCGGACGCCAAGCGCGCGGATCTCGGCCGCGGTGGCCTCGGCCTCGGCGACGGATGCGTGGCAATGCACGGCGATGTCGTGGCCGCGCCCGGCCAGATACAGCGCCATGGCCTTGCCCAGCCGGCGGGCCCCCCCGGTGATCAGCGCGGTCATTTCAGCGGAATCCCCAGGATCTTGGCGATGATCCGGCGCACGCCCGGGCCGGCGACCAGCGCCAGCGCGATGATGATCAGCAGGCACAGGATGACGGTCTTGATCATCCGCGCACCTCGAAGCGGGAAAAGGCGGCGCGTTCCTCGACGCCGCCGATCAGCGCCTCGGCGGACAGGCCGAAGCGGCGCAGCAGCGGCACGCGCTGGCCATAGGTCAGGAAGCGGGTCTTGTCGCCGTAAAGTTCGCGCATCTTGGGCAACAGATGGGCGATGCCGTCGGCCAGGCCCAGCTCGACCGCCTCGCGGCCGGTCCAGATCTCGCCGGTGAACAGGTCGCGGCCCTCGGCCAGCCGGCTGCCGCGGCGGGCGACGACCTGCTCCTTGAAGGCCTGGTGGATCGGGCCCAGCAGGCGTTCCAGCCGGGCCACGTCCTCGGGGGTTTCGGGGCGGAACGGGTCCAGCATCGACTTCGAGCGCCCGGCGGTATGCACGCGCCGCTCGACCCCGTGGCGCTGGATCAGCTCGGCAAAGCCGAAGCCCGAGGAGATCACCCCGATCGAGCCCAGGATCGAACTGTGGTCGGCCCAGATGAAATCGGCGGCCGAGGCCAGCCAATAGCCGCCCGAGGCCGCCACATCCTCGACGAAGGCATGCACCGGCACGTCGTTTTCCCGCGCCAGCCGGCGGATGCGGGCGCCGATCAGGCTGGACTGCACCGGCGAGCCGCCGGGCGAGTTCACCGCCAGCGCCACCGCGACCGGCTTCCTGCGCTTGAAGGCGCGTTCCAGCAGCGGCGCCAGCGCCGCATCGGACAGGCCGGGGCCGCCGCGACCGGCAGCTCCGATGGCGCCCTGCAGGCGCAGCACGGCGACGCTGGCCGGGCGGTTCACGAGGCGGTTCACGAATGGAATTTTCATGTGCTCCAGATAGGCATGCGACGGGGCGGCGGCAAGCACTCAGCCCTGCGCTTTCAGAAAGGCCATCACCTCGGCGCGGTCGGGCATGGCGTCGCCTGCCCCGGCCCGCGTGACCTGCACCGCGGCGGCGGCGGCGGCGTGGCGCAGCGCGGTCGGCGCATCCTCGCCCCGCGCCAGCCCGGCGGCGAACCAGCCGGCAAAGCAGTCGCCGGCGCCGGTGGTATCCACCGCTGCGACGCGAAACGCCGGCTGGTGCCAGCTCTGGCCGCCTTGCAGGTCGCGGAACTCGGCCCCCTCGGCGCCGCGGGTGATCAGCAGCCCCTCGATGGGCAGATCCTCGCCGAAGGCGGCAAACGTGTCGCGGGCCTCGATCGCGTTCACCGCCAGGATCGAGACATGCGGCAGCACCGCCCGAAGCGCCTCGATCTCGAAGGGGGCGGCGGAATAGATCACCCGGGTGCCGGCGCTCCGGGCGCGGGCGGCGGTCTGGACCTGAAGGCTGGTCTCGTTCTGCATCAGGAGCAGGTCGCCAGGGCCGAAGGCCGCGCGCTCGGGCAGGTCGGCGGGCAGGGCCATATTGGCGCCGCCATGCAGGACGATGGAATTCTCGCCCGAGGCATCGACCAGGATGATGGCATGGCCGGTGGCGGTATCGGCCAGCCGGACGATGCCCGAGGTATCGACGCCGGCCGCGGCCAGGCGTGCGATCACCCAGTCCTCGGCCGTGCCCAAGGCGCCCAGATGCACCACCGGCGTCCCGGCGCGGGCGGCGGCGACCGACTGGTTCGCGCCCTTGCCGCCCAGGCCCTGGGCATAGGACAGGGCATGCATGGTTTCCCCGGCGCGGGGCAGAACCGGCAGGCGATAGACATGGTCGATGTTGATCGAGCCGAGATTATAGATCGTCATCCGCCCCCCTTCGTTCACCGTTTTCCAAATACTCATGCAACGCCGGCGGCGCACCGCGGCATTTCAGCCCTGGCGCGGCGCCTTGTCCATCCCGGAAACGAAAGACGCGCCCCGAGGGGCGCGTCTGCTGTTCATGGAGCGGCGGTCATTCCGGCTTGCGAGGATGCTTGATCGGCCACCACAGCTTCTTGTTGGTCAGATACAGCAGCACCGACAGCACGACCAGGAACAGGACCGAGACGAAGCCGACCTGCTTGCGGTCCATCATCTTCGGCTCGGCGGTCCACATCAGGAAGGCCGAGACGTCGCGCGACATCTGGTCCACGGTCGCCTCGGTGCCGTCCTCATAGGTGACCTGGCCGTCCGAAAGCGGCGGCGGCATCTTGATCCAGCCGGTCGAGAAGGCAGCGTTGTGATAGAAGGTGCTGCCCGCCTCTTCCTTTTCCTCGCCGTTGAAGCCGGTCAGGATGGCGTGGATGTATTCCGGCCCGCCGATGCCGTTGAACAGCTGGCTGATGCCGGTGCCATAGGGGCCGTGGAACCCGGCCCGCGACTTGGCCATCAGCGACAGGTCGGGGCCCATGCCATCGCCATGCACGGTCGGGAAGTGGTCGGTCGGGATGCGCGGGCGCTCCTCTCCGGTTTCCTCGTCCATGATGGACAGCGTGGCGGCATAGGCGCGGACCTGGTCCTCGGGCAGGGCGGGGCCGCCCTCGTCGGCAAGCGTGCGCAGCGGCACATAGGTCAGGCCGTGGCAGGCGGCGCAGACCTCGGTATAGACCTGCAGGCCGCGTTGCAGCTGGAACTGGTCGTATTTGCCGAAGGGCCCCTCGAAGCTGAACGAGATGTCCTCGATATGCGGCGCGGCATGGGCGGCAGCGGCCTCTTCGGCCGGAGCGGCGGCGGGCTCGGCCGCAGCCTCGCCCTCGGCGGCCGCGGGTTCCTCGGCCGGTGCGGCTTCGGCGGCCGGCTCAGCCTCGGCCGCGGCTTCGGCGGGGGCGGGTTCCTCGGCCGGGGCCGCAGGCTCGGCGGTCTCGGGCGCCGCAGCCTCGGTGCTTTCCGCTTGGTCGGCAGCCGGTTCCGCAGCGGGCTCGGCAGCCGGTTCCGCCGCGGCTGGCGCGGCTTCGGCCGGAGCCTCGGCCGCGGGCTGCTCGGCAGCCGGTTCTTCAGCAGCCGGTTCCTCGGCAGCAGGAGCTTCGGTGGTCGCGGCCTCTTCGGCCGGCGCCTCAGCAGCAGCCGGAACCTCAGCAGCCGGTTCCTCCGCGGCCGGTGCCTCAGCAGCCGGTTCCTCGGCGGCCGGAGCCTCCGCGGCGGGGGCCGCCGCCGGCTGGTCGTCAGCGCCTGCCTCGGCTTCGGCCGGAGCCTCGGTCGCGGTTTCGGTGCTGGTGGCCGGCGCCTCGGCTGCTGGGGCGGCTTGCGGCGTGGTCTGGTAGCTCGAGCCCGCGGGGGCGGTGGTGCCGGGCGCCGTCGTCGCGTCCTGCGCCACGGCCCCGCCTGCCAAGGCAACCGTCAGGGCCGCAACAGCCGTGAGCGATGCGTTTCTCAGGGTCATTGGATGCCTCTCCTTACTCGGCAGGATGGGTTTCGGGCCCGTAATGGGCGTTGAAGTCGTCCTCGATGGTCTGAGGCATGGGCAGCGGTTTCTCGATGATGCCCAGAAGCGGCAGGATGATCAGGAAATAGGCGAACCAATAGGCCGCACCTGCCAGCGCGATATAGGGATAGATCCCCTCGGCCGGCATGGCGCCGACCCACATCAGCACGACGAAATCCACCGCCAGGATCCAGAACCACCACTTGAACAGCGGCCGGTACTGGCCCGAACGCACCCGCGAGGTGTCGAGCCAGGGCACCAGCGCCATGACGATGATGGCGCCGAACATCGCGATGACGCCGAAGAACTTGGCGTCGATGATGCCGAAGGACAGCCAGTTCACCAGCTGCACCGCCCAGACATCGGCGGTGAAGGCGCGCAGGATGGCGTAGAAGGGCAGGAAATACCATTCCGGCACGATATGCGCGGGCGTGGCCAGGGCGTTTGCCTCGGTATAGTTGTCGGGGTGGCCGAGATAGTTCGGCATGAAGCCCACCACCGCGAAGAACACCACCAGGATCACCGACAGCGCCAGCAGGTCCTTGATCACGAAATAGGGCCAGAAGGGCAGGGTATCCTTCTGCGCCTCTTCCCTGGAACCGCGACGGACCTCGACCCCGGTGGGGTTGTTGTTGCCGGTGGTGTGGAAGGCCCAGATATGGACGATCACCAGCGCCGCGATCACGAAGGGCAGCAGGTAATGCAGCGAGAAGAAGCGGTTCAGCGTGGCGTTGTCGACCGCCGGGCCGCCCAGCAGCCAGGTCTGGATCGACGCGCCGATGCCCGGAATGGCGCCGAAGAGGCCGGTGATGACCGTCGCGCCCCAGAAGGACATCTGGCCCCAGGGCAGCACGTAGCCCATGAAGGCGGTGCCCATCATCATCAGATAGATCAGCATGCCGACGATCCAGGTCACCTCGCGCGGGGCCTTGTAGCTGCCATAGTACAGGCCGCGGAAGATGTGGATATAGACGGCAAAGAAGAACAGCGAGGCGCCGTTCGCATGCAGATAGCGCAGCATGTAGCCGCCGTTCACGTCGCGCATGATATGCTCGACACTGGCGAAGGCCAGGTCGACATGCGGGGTGTAATGCATCACCAGCACGATGCCGGTCGCGATCTGCAACACCAGGCAGAAGGCCAGCACGATGCCCCAGATCCACCACCAGTTCAGGTTCTTGGGGGTGGGAATCATGATGGTGTCATAGACCAGGCTGACCACCGGAAGGCGGCGGTGCAGCCAGCGTTCGAAACCCGTCTTGGGCTCGTAATGGTCGTGGGGAATTCCGGCCATGTGCGCCTCCTCAGCCCAGCTTGATCGTGGTTTCGTTGACGAATTCGGCAACGGGAATATGCAGGTTCTGCGGAGCCGGACCTTTGCGGATGCGGCCGGCCGTGTCGTAGTGGGACCCGTGGCAGGGGCAGAACCAGCCGCCGAAATCGCCCGCGCCATCGCCGATCGGCACGCAGCCGAGATGGGTGCAGACGCCGATCATCACCAGCCATTCGCCGGCCTCGTCCAGGGTGCGGTTCTGGTCGGTGGCGGGCTCGTTGGGCTTGTTGGGGTTCTCGGCGCTCTGGTCGATCAGGTCGCCCAGCGGCACATCGCGGCCCTTCTGGATCTCGTCCTCGGTGCGGCGGCGGATGAACACGGGCTTGCCGAGCCATTTCACCGTCAGCTGGGTGCCGGTTTCGACGCCGCTGACATCGACCTGAATCGAGGAAAGCGCCTGCACATCCGCCGAGGGGTTCATCTGGTTGACAAGGGTCCAGGCGGCAGCCCCGGCCGCGACGGCGCCGGCGCCGGCGGTCGCGAAATAGAGGAAATCCCTCCGGGTGCCGTGGTCACCTGCGTGTTCGTCTGCGTGGGACACGGGTCTGATCTCCATTTATGCCCCGAAACCGGGGCTATACGACGCATGGGGCCGTGTCGAACACAGCCCTCGCCTAGGCGGTTCTAGCGATCAAGTTCCTGTCAGTCCAGCGGGGTAGGGCGCTGGTCCCGGCGCAAAACACCGCAGGTGTCGCATTTTGGTTGCGCGTTGCGGCCGGCCGTCCGGGCCGTTGGCGCTAAAGCAGGCCCTCGCTGCGAAAGCTCAGCTCGCGCGACTTGCCGATGATGAGATGGTCGTGGACGGCGATTCCCATCACCTCGGCCGCCGCCACGATGCGGCCGGTCATGGCGATGTCGGCCTGCGAGGGCGTCGGATCGCCCGAGGGATGGTTGTGCACCAGGATCAGCGCGCTCGCGGTCAGCTCCAGCGCCCGGCGCATGATCTCGCGCGGATAGACCGGGACATGGTCGACGGTGCCGCGCGCCTGCTCCTCATCCGCGATCAGCACGTTCTTGCGGTCCAGGTAAAGCACGCGGAGCTGCTCGATCTCGCCATGGGCCATGGCGGTGTGGCAATAGTCCAGAAGCGCGTCCCAGCTGGTCAGCACCGGGCGCTGGATCACCCGCGACCGCGCCAGGCGCTGCGCTGCGGCCGCGACGATCTTCAGCTCCTGCACCACGGCCGGACCGACGCCCGTCACCTCGGACAGCCGCGCGGGCGGCGCCGAGATCACCCGGTTGAAATCGCCGAACCGGTCCAGAAGCCGCCGGGCCAGGGGCTTCACGTCCTGGCGCGGGATGGCGCGGAACAGCAACAGCTCCAGCAATTCGTAATCCGGCATTGCCTCGGCCCCGCCCTGCATGAAGCGGTCGCGCAGCCGGGCGCGGTGATCGGCGATATAGCTGGGCATCCGCCCGCCGGGCGCCAGCGGCGGCGCGGCCTCATCCCCGGCAGGCCGGGCCGAGGAGAAAAGTGGCAGCGGGGCTTCCTGAAAGGCGCGATTCTTGTCCATGGCCGGCAGCCTGCCACGACAAGAGTAAAGGCCGGGTTAACGCGCGCGTCCCCCCGGCCTTCTTTGTTTTCCAAATACCCAGATCCCAAAGGCGGCCACACGCGCCGCCCTGGCCGGTTCAGCCCTTCATCTCGTCCCAGAAGCCCTTGATCTTCTGGAAGAAGCCCTGAGTCTGCGGATTGTTGTCGGCCTTGATGTCTTCGAACTCGCGCAGCAGTTCGCGCTGGCGGGCGGTCAGGTTCACCGGGGTTTCCACGACGAGTTCGATCAGCATGTCGCCCGATTCGCCGTTCATGCCGGGGCCGTGGCGCAGCGGCGGCATGCCCTTGCCGCGCAGGCGCAGCTGCTTGCCCGATTGCGTGCCGGCCGGAACCTTGACGCGCGAGCGGCCGCCGTCGATGGTCGGGACCTCGATCTCGCCGCCAAGCGCGGCGGTGGCCATGCTGACCGGCACCTGGCAGGCCAGCATCTTGCCGTCGCGCAGGAAGATCGGGTGCTCCTTGACCTCGATGAAGATGTAAAGATCGCCCGCCGGACCGCCGCGCATGCCGGCCTCGCCCTCGCCGGCCAGGCGGATGCGGGTGCCGGTCTCGACCCCGGCGGGGATGTTCACCGACAGCGTGCGCTCTTTCTCGATCCGGCCGGCGCCGCGGCATTCCTGGCAGGGATTCTTGACGATCTGGCCCTGGCCGTTGCAGGTCGGACAGGTGCGCTCGACGGTAAAGAAACCCTGGGTGGCGCGGACCTTGCCCATGCCGGAACAGGTCGGGCAGGTGGCGGGCTCGACCGCGCCCTCGGCGCCGGTGCCGTTGCAGGCGCCGCAGGCGACCGAGCCGGGCACGGTGATGGTCTTCTGCGCCCCGGCATAGCCCTCGTCCAGCGAAACGCGCAGGTTGTAGCGCAGGTCCTGGCCGCGGCTGGCGCGCGAGCGGCCGCCACCGGCGCCGGGCCGGCGGCCCATCATGTCGCCGAACAGGTCCTCGAACACATCCGCGAAGGCCGAGCCGAAATCGCCATGGCCATTGCCGCCGCGCCCGAAGCCGCCGCCGCCGTTTTCGAAGGCGGCATGGCCGAAGCGGTCGTAGGCGGCCTTCTTCTGGTCGTCCTTGAGGCAGTCGTAGGCCTCGTTCACTTCCTTGAACTGCGCCTCCGAGACCTTGCAATCCTTGTTGCGGTCGGGATGCAGCTGCTTCGCCTTGGAGCGGTAGGCCTTCTTGATCTCCTCGGCCGAGGCGCCGCGCTGCACGCCAAGCACCTCGTAGTAATCGCGTTTCGCCATATCCATCGCGTCCGGGCTCTTTCACGAATTGGCCGGCCCGTGCGGGAAAGCAGCGGGCCGGCCGGTTGGGTCACATCGCGCTTACTTGCGCTTGTCGCCGCCGAGATCCTCGAAATCGGCGTCGACAATCTCGTCATCCACGTCGCGCGGGCCGGGCTCGTCATCGCCCGCATCGGCGCTGCCGCCTTCGGCCTGGCTGGCCTTGTAGATGGCTTCGCCCAGCTTCATCGAGGCGTCCATCAGGTTCTGGATGCCGCCCTTGATCTTGCCGGCATCCTCGGACTTCAGCGCATCTTCCAGCGCGCCGATGGCCAGCTCGATGGCCTCAACGGTCGAGCCGTCCACCTTGTCGCCATGCTCTTCCAGCGACTTCCTGGTGGTGTGGATCAGGCTTTCGGCCTGGTTGCGGGCCTCGACCAGTTCCTTGCGCTTCTTGTCGGCATCGGCATTGGCCTCGGCGTCCTTGACCATCTTCTCGATCTCGTCGTCCGAGAGACCGCCCGAGGCCTGGATGGTGATCTTCTGCTCTTTCCCGGTGCCCTTGTCCTTGGCCGAAACCGAGACGATGCCGTTGGCGTCGATGTCGAAGGTCACCTCGATCTGCGGCATGCCGCGCGGCGCCGGCGGGATGTTTTCCAGGTTGAACTGGCCCAGAAGCTTGTTGTCGGCGGCCATCTCGCGCTCGCCCTGGAACACCCGGATCGTCACGGCGTTCTGGTTGTCCTCGGCGGTCGAGAAGATCTGCGACTTCTTGGTCGGGATCGTGGTGTTGCGGTCGATCAGCCGGGTGAAGACGCCACCCAGGGTCTCGATGCCCAAGGACAGCGGCGTCACGTCCAGCAGGACCACGTCCTTGACGTCGCCTTGCAGCACGCCGGCCTGGATGGCGGCGCCAAGCGCCACGACCTCGTCCGGGTTCACGCCCTTGTGCGGCTCCTTGCCGAAGAAGCTGGTCACTTCCTCGACCACCTTCGGCATCCGGGTCATGCCGCCGACGAGCACGATCTCGTCGATGTCGCCCTTGGACATGCCGGCATCCTTCAGCGCGTCCTGGACGGGCTTCATGGTGCGCTTGATCAGGTCGCCGACCAGGCTTTCCAGCTTGGCGCGGGTCAGTTTCATGACCATGTGCAGCGGCGTGCCGGTGTTCTTGTCCATCGAGATGAAGGGCTGGTTGATTTCGGTCTGGCTCGAGCTCGACAGCTCGATCTTGGCCTTCTCGGCGGCCTCTTTCAGGCGCTGCAGCGCCATCTTGTCCTTGGTCAGGTCGACGCCATGCTCTTTCTTGAACTCCTCGGCGAGGTAGTTCACGATCCGCATGTCGAAGTCCTCGCCACCCAGGAAGGTGTCGCCGTTGGTGGACTTCACCTCGAAGAGGCCGTCATCGATCTCCAGGATGGTGATGTCGAAGGTGCCGCCGCCAAGGTCATAGACCGCGATGGTTTTCGATTCCTTCTTGTCCAGGCCATAGGCCAGCGCGGCCGCGGTCGGCTCGTTGATGATGCGCAGGACTTCCAGGCCCGCGATCTTGCCGGCGTCCTTGGTGGCCTGACGCTGGGCGTCGTTGAAATAGGCCGGGACGGTGATGACGGCCTGCGTGACGGGCTCACCAAGATAGCTCTCGGCGGTTTCCTTCATCTTTTGCAGGATGACGGCGGAGATCTGGCTGGGCGAGTATTTCTCGTCCCGGACCTCGACCCAGGCGTCGCCATTGCCACCGTCGACGATGGCATAGGGCACCAGTTTCTTGTCCTTTTCCACCTCGGCGTCGGTGGTGCGGCGGCCGATCAGGCGCTTGACGGCGAAGATGGTGTTCGAGGGGTTGGTCACCGCCTGCCGCTTCGCGGGCTGGCCGACCAGGCGTTCGTTGTCGGTGAAGGCCACGATCGACGGCGTCGTGCGCGCGCCTTCCGAGTTCTCGATGACCTTCGGCTGGCTGCCGTCCATGATGGCGACGCAGCTGTTGGTGGTCCCGAGGTCGATGCCGATGACTTTAGACATACAGTAACCTTTCTTGCGGCGATATTCTGGGCCTTGGGTCCGAAAGCGGCCCCCGAAGCCCGATCCCTGGATGGACCGAAGGGGACGGCGATCCGGGCCCTTCGATGTTCTGGAGGGCTATATAGGAAGGGGCTCGACGGGCTGCAACAGAGAGCCTGTCATAAAATCGAACGGTTTGCGCCCGGCCGCGCAGCCTGCGGCAAGCCGTCTCATCGCCCGGCCGACCAGCTGAGCGAGACCGCCTTGCGGGTGACGAATTCCGCCATCAGCCCGACCATCAACAGCGCTAGCGTGGTATAGACCGGATAGGTCAGCGACGAGTTGCGGGGCGAGTAGTTGATGAAGGCAAAGCCCCGGGTCTGGTCGATGATGTGGAACAGCGGGTTCCAGGCGAACATGTGCAGCATGAAGCCGGGCATGGTGTTGGCGACGAACATCTTGCCGGAAAACACCATGTTCAGCCGCTGGTAGAATTGCGTCAGCACCTGCGCCGCCTGCGGCCACCAGGGCCGGATCGACAGGAAGATCAGCCCGATGCAGCAGCCCGAGAACCAGGCCATCAGCAGCATGGCATAGCAGGCCAGCGGATTGTCGATCACGATCGGCTGCAACAGGTAGTGATAGGCCGACAGCACCACGATGGCCGAGAAGGTCTGCTTGTAGAGCGAGGCCAGCGCCGCGGCCGAGATCATCACCGCCGTGTTCATCGGCCCGTGCTTCATCATCTGGTTGCTGGGGTTGCCGGCCCCCGCGACCGCGCCGATGGCCTGGGAATGGGCCATGAACATGAAGACTCCGGTCATCAGGTAGACGATGAAGTCGCCACGGATCGGCGACTTGCGCACGCCGATGATGACGAACATCAGCCAGAAGCCGGCGATCATCGCCATGGCCTGCGCCACCGTCATCACCAGGCCGACCACGGCATTGCGCTGGCCCTTGCGCAGGTTGTTGACCGTGACGTGATAGATCAGCGACAGCGTGATGAACGCGGCCTCGATCATGTTGCGACTGCGGCGCTGGGTGAACATGCGTTTCGGGACTTTCTGGGCGGGATCTTTCCGTTGCGACATGCGGGGCGCTTGCCCTGCGCGGTTCGCCGCATCATAAGGAAGCGGACTGCCGTATTCAATCGGCGCCGCATTCCGGGAACGCCGGGACGGAAGGGAAAAAACATGCAATTCGATCAGTTGATTGCCGAGATGCGTCGCCTGGCCCTGCGGGCCGGGGACGAGATCATGCGCATCTATGGCGCCGAGGATTTCGCGGTGCGGGCCAAATCCGACGCCTCGCCGGTGACCGAGGCCGACGAGGCCGCCGACGCGCTGATCTCGGCCGGGCTGCGGGCGGCCTTCCCCGACATCGCGCTGGTGACCGAGGAGCAGGCCGCGACGCATGGCCAGCACCTGTCCACCTTCCTGATCGTCGATCCGCTGGACGGGACCAAGGAATTCGTGCAGCGCCGCGGCGATTTCACCGTGAACATCGCCTATGTCGAAAACGGCGTGCCGCGTTTCGGCGTGGTCTATGCCCCGGCCAAGGGCCGGCTGTTCTACACCACCGCCCAGGGCGGCTCGGTCGAGGAGAAGGGCCCCTTCGGCGAACAGCCGGGCGAGACGGTCGCCATCGGCGTGAACTCGATGCCCGACAACCGCGGGCTGATGGTCGTGGCCTCGAAATCGCATCGCGACCAGGCGACGGACGACTATATCAACCGCTACGGCGTGCGCGACATGACCTCGGCCGGCTCGTCGCTGAAATTCTGCCTGGTGGCGACGGGCGAGGCGGATCTGTATCCGCGCCTGGGCCGGACCATGGAATGGGACACGGCGGCGGGCGACGCGGTGCTGCGCGGCGCCGGCGGCGAGGTGGTGCGCTTCGACGACCATACGCCGCTGACCTATGGCAAGCCGGGTTTCGAGAACCCGTTCTTCATCGCCTTCGCCCCCGGCGTGCTGCTGGTCAAGGACTGAGCCCCATGTCGGTCGTCATCGTGATCCCCGCCCGGCATGCCTCGACGCGCTATCCGGGCAAGCCGCTGGTCGAGCTGCGCGGCGCCACGGGCGAGGGGCTGTCGCTGATCCGCCGCAGCTGGCAGGCGGCGCAGGCCGTCGCCGGCGTGGACCGGGTGATCGTCGCCACCGACGACGCCCGCATTGCCGAGCATGCAGCCGGCTTCGGCGCCGAGGTGGCGATGACCTCGACCGCCGCGCGCAACGGCACCGAACGCTGCGCCGAGGCTGTGGCGGCGCTGGGGCTGATGCATGACATCGTGGTCAACCTGCAGGGCGACGCGCCGCTGACGCCCGCGTGGTTCGTCGAGGAGCTGGTCGCGGGCCTCGCCGCCGATCCGGGCGCCGATGTGGCGACGCCGGTGCTGCGCTGCTCGGGCGCCATGCGGTCCGAACTGATCGCCGACCGGGTGGCGGGGCGCGTCGGCGGCACCACCGCCGTCTTTGGCCACGACCGCCGGGCGCTGTATTTCAGCAAGGAAGTCATCCCTTATGCCGCCGCCGATTTCGGCCCCTCGGACCCGACGCCGGTGTTCCACCATGTCGGCGTCTATGCCTATCGCCCGGCGGCGCTGGCCGAATACCCGGGCTGGGACGAGGGCCGGCTGGAGGCGCTGGAGGGGCTGGAGCAGCTGCGCTTCCTGGAACGCGGCCGCCGCATCCTCTGCGTCGAGGTCGAGGCCCGCGGCCGCGAGTTCTGGGAGCTCAACAATCCATCCGACGTGCCCAAGCTCGAGGCAATGATGCAGCGGATGGGTATTGCTTAGGCTAATCGCGTTAAAGTAGACTAACGCGCAGTTCCGTGTTTGTTTAAGTTGTTCAAATCTGCGGCAGCATTCAAACGCGCCGGACGACGCCATTTTGAAATCAGAGGAATTCCGCTGGAACTCCACAGCCAATAGGCAGAAACTCGCTGCCAGCCGCCAAAAATTGAATCACTTTCGTCGTTTGCAGAAACCTGCGCGGGGTATACGCACTTGTTGCGGAAGCCTCGTCAAAGAGGGATAAGCGTCGGGCTGTCGGCGCAAGAGATCAGGAGATCGGATCAATGAACCGCAAAGTCACCAAGGCCATCTTTCCCGTCGCTGGCCTGGGCACCCGCTTCCTTCCGGCTACGAAAAGCATTCCCAAGGAAATCATGACCTTGGTCGACCGGCCGCTGATCCAATACGCCATCGACGAGGCGCGCGCGGCCGGAATCGAGGAATTCATCTTCGTCACCTCGCGCGGCAAGGGCGCGCTCGAGGATTACTTCGACCACGCGCACGAACTGGAATCGAGCCTGAAGAAATCCGGCAAGACCGAGCTTCTGGACATCCTGCGCGGCACCAACATGGATTCGGGCGCCATCGCCTATGTCCGCCAGCACAAGGCCCTGGGCCTGGGCCATGCGGTCTGGTGCGCCCGCCGCCTGCTGGGCGACGAGCCGGTCGCGGTCATCCTGACCGACGACGTCATCATGGGCGAGCCGCCCTGCCTGCAACAAATGATCGAGGCCTACAAGGAAACCGGCGGCACCATGGTCGCCACCATGGAAGTCCCGGCCGAAAAGACCAAGGCCTATGGTGTCCTGGACGTGGCCGAGGACATGGGCGCCATCGTCCGCGCCAAGGGCATGGTCGAGAAGCCCAAGGAAAACCCGCCCTCGAACCTGGCCGTCATCGGCCGCTACATCCTGGCGCCGACGGTCATGGACAACCTCAACAAGCTGAAGCAGGGCGCCGGCGGCGAGATCCAGCTGACCGACGCCATCGCCGACGAGATCGAGGAAGGCCGCGACGTCTTCGGCCTGCGCTTCCGCGGCCAGCGCTTCGACTGCGGCAGCAAGGCGGGCTTCCTGCAGGCCACCGTGGCCTTCGGCCTGGCGCGCGACGAGCTGAAGCACGAGTTCGCCGAATATCTCTCGGACATCACCGCGATGTACAAGGCGGCCGAATAAGCATGACGGAAACGGTGCTGGTCACGGGCGGCGCGGGCTATATCGGCTCGCACGCCTGCAAGGCCCTGCGGGACGCGGGTTTCACCCCGGTCACCTATGACAACCTGTGCACGGGCTGGCAGGACGCGGTCAGGTTCGGGCCCTTCGAGCAGGGCGACCTGATGGACCGCGCCCGGCTGGATGCGGTCTTTGCCGCGCACAAGCCGGTCGCGGTGATGCATTTCGCCGCGCTGAGCCAGGTCGGCGAGGCCATGCGCGAGCCGGGCAAATACTGGCGCGGCAATGTCGGCGCCTCGCTGAACCTGATCGAGGCGACGCTGGCGGCGGGGGTGCGGAACTTCGTGTTTTCCTCGACCTGCGCCACCTATGGCGACCATGACGGCGTGGTGCTGGACGAGACGACCGCCCAGGCGCCGCTGAACGCCTATGGCGCCAGCAAGCGCGCGATCGAGGACATGCTGAAGGATTTCGGCGCCTCGGACGGGCTGCGCTCGGTGATCTTTCGCTATTTCAACGTCGCCGGCGCCGACCCCGACGGCGAGGTGGGCGAGTTCCATCAGCCCGAGACGCATCTGATCCCGCTGATCCTGGACGCGGTGGACGGCAAGCGCGACGCGCTGACCATCCACGGCACCGACTATCCGACGCCGGACGGCACCTGCATCCGCGACTATGTCCATGTCATGGACCTGGTCGATGCGCATGTGCTGGGCCTGCGCCACCTCTTGGCCGGCAAGGTCGCGGATGGCGGGCACGAGGTCTTCTGCCTGGGCACCGGCAACGGCTTTTCCGTGCGCGAGGTGGTGGCCGAGGCGCGTCATGTCACCAACCGCCCGGTGCCGATGGTCGAGGGCCCGCGCCGGGGCGGCGATGCGGTCAAGCTGGTCTCGGGCTCGGAAAAAGCGATCTCGGTCCTGGGCTGGAACCCGGCGCGCTCGACCATGCAGCAGATGGTGGCGGATGCCTGGCGCTGGCACCAGAATGGCGGCTATACCCGGTGAAGGCCGGCGACCGGCGCGGTCCGCTGCGGCGCGGCTGGTCGGCCTGGCGGATGCGCGCCAAGCGGCGCCAGCTGATCCTGCGCGCCATGCGGGCGGGGCGGGGCCTGCAGCCGCTCGCCGACCGCACGGCGGCGATCCGGCCCGGCGACATCCTGGGCTTCGTCACGCTGCGGAACGAGATGCAGCGACTGCCCGAGTTCCTGGCGCATTACCGGGCCTTGGGCGTCGCGCATTTCCTGATGGTGGACAATGCCAGCACCGACGGCGGCGCGGATTACCTGCGCAGCCAGCCCGACGTCTCGCTGTGGAGCGCGCCGGGCAGCTATCGCGAGGCGCGCTTCGGCATGGACTGGCTCTCGGCCCTGCTGCTGCGCCACGGCCGCGGGCATTGGTGCCTCAGCGTCGATGCCGACGAGTTGCTGGTCTATCCGCATTGCGACAGCCGCGACCTGCGGGCGTTGACCGCGCATCTGGATGCGCAGGGCATCGCCGGCATGGGCGCGCTGATGCTGGACCTGTATCCGCAAGGCCCGCTGGACCAGGCGCCTGCGACCGGCAGCGTGACCGAGCGGCTGCCCTGGTTCGACCCCGGCCCCTATCGCTGCCAGGTCATGCAGCCGCGCCGCAACCGCTGGGTGCAGGGCGGGGTGCGCGCGCGGGTGTTCTTCGCCGACCGGCCGAAACGCGCGCCGACGCTGAACAAGCTGCCGCTGATCCGCTGGCACTGGCGCTATGCCTATGTGAACTCGACCCATTCCATGCTGCCGGCGCGGTTGAACGACCTCTACAACGGGCCGGGCGATGCGCGGCTTTGCGGCGTGCTGCTGCACAGCAAGTTCCTGCCCGACATCGCCGCCCGCTCGGCCGAGGAACTGGCCCGGCGCCAGCATTTCGCCGATCCCGACGCCTATGCCGGCTATCACCGGGCACTGACCGATGCGCCCGACCTGTGGCACGCCGACTCGGTGCGCTATCGCGATTGGCGGCAGCTGGTCGCGCTGGGTCTGATGGCGGGCGAGGGCTGGCCCGGCGACCCGTAAGGAAACCGCTTGCGAAACCCCGCGCAACCACGCATGTCCCCTGACATGAAGCAAGACCGTCACATTCAACCCACGGATGGTATGCGGTGCCCCGGCTGACGCGCTGGCCGATCTGGAAGCGGCTGCGCCGACGGGCGCGGCGGCAATGGCTGGTCGCCCGGGCGGTGAACCGGGGGCGGGCGCTGCGCCCGGTCATGGACCGCACCCGCCGCATCGGGGCGGGCGAGATCCTGGCCTTCGTGACCCTGCGCAACGAATTGCCGCGCCTGCCGTATTTCCTTGCGCATTACCGTCGGCTGGGCATCGGGCATTTCCTGGTCGTGGACAATGCCAGCAGCGACGGCAGCGCCGAATGGCTGGCCGAGCAGCCCGACGTCTCGCTGTGGCGGACCGAGGCCAGCTACAAGGAATCGCGCTTCGGCATGGACTGGCTGAACTGCCTGTTGCGCCGCCACGGCAGCGGGCATTGGTGCCTGACCGTCGATCCCGACGAATTCCTGGTCTATCCGCATCACGACACCCGGCCCTTGCAGGCGCTGACCGACTGGCTGGACGCGGGCGAGATCCGGTCCTTCTCGGCCATGCTCCTGGACATGTATCCCAAGGGGTCGCTCGAGGCCGAACCCTATCGCCCCGGGCAGGACCCGTTCGAGATCGCGCGCTGGTTCGACCCAGCGAACTACACCATCCGCAAGAACAGCGAATACGGCAACCTGTGGATCCAGGGCGGGCCGCGCGGCCGCGCCTTCTTTGCCGACAATCCGCAGAACGGCCCGGCGCTGAACAAGATCCCGCTGGTGCGCTGGGAACGCGGCTATGCCTATGTCAGCTCGACCCACATGTTGCTGCCGCGGGCGCTGAACCTGGTCTATGACCAGGACGGCGGCGAAAAGGCCTCGGGCTGCCTGCTGCACGCCAAGTTCCTGTCCACCTTCGTTCAGAAATCCGCCGAGGAGCTGACCCGGCGCCAGCATTACGCCGACAGCCAGGAATACCGCGCCTATCACTCGGGCCTGCAGGAGGACCCGGATTTCTGGTGCGCGCAGAGCCGCGAGTTGCAGGACTGGCGCCAGCTCGAGGATCTGGGCCTGATCTCCAAGGGGAACTGGGCATGACCGTGCGGCTGGGCGTGGTGATGCTGTGCCACGACGAATTGCCCGTCGCGGCGCGCTTGGCGCGGGTCTGGGCCGAGGGCGGGGCCTCGGTCGCGGTCCATGTCGATGCCAAGGCGCCGCCGGACGGGGTGGAAACCATGCAGCAGGATCTGGCCGACCTGCCGCAGGTGGTGTTTAGCCCGCGCCATTCCTGCGAATGGGGCATGTTCAGCCTGGTCAAGGCCACGCAGGACGCCGCCGCGCTGCTTCTGGACCGGTTCGAGGACGTGACCCATGTGCTGGTGGTCTCGGGCTCCTGCCTGCCCCTGCGGCCGGTCGCCGACCTGGTGGCCTTCCTGGCGCTGCACCCGCGCCGCGACTTCATCGAAAGCGTGACGGCGGCCGATGTCGGCTGGACCGTGGGCGGGCTGAACGAGGAACGCTTTACCCTGCGCTTCCCGTTCTCGTTCCGGCGCCGCAGGAAGCTTTTCGACCGCTATGTCGCCTTGCAGCGCCGGCTGCGCTTTCGCCGCCGCATCCCGCAGGGGCTGGTGCCGCACCTGGGCTCGCAATGGTGGTGCCTGACCCGGACCACGCTGCGCGCCATCCTGGCCGATCCGCGCCGGGCCGAATTCGACCGCTATTTCGCCAAGGTCTGGATCCCGGACGAGAGCTATTTCCAGACCCTGGCCCGCCGCCATTCGCAGAATATCGAAAGCCGGTCGCTGACGCTGGCCAAGTTCGACGGCCAGGGCAAGCCCTATATCTTCTACGACGACCACCTGGAGATGCTGGAGCAGTCGCGCTGCTTCGTCGCCCGCAAGATCTGGCGCGGCGCGGCGCGGCTGCATGCGCATTTCCCGCATGGCGATCCGGCCCGCCCCGCGGCCGACGAGCCGCGCCCCGAGCGGCTGGACCGGGTCATCAGCCAGGCCGTCGCCCGCCGCAGCCTGGGCCGGCCCGGGCTTTACATGCAAAGCCGCTTTCCGCTGAAGGACCGCGAGAACGGCAAGACCTCGGCGCCCTATGCCGTGCTGCAGGGCTTCACCGACCTGTTTCCCGATTTCGCATCCTGGCTGGCCGAACGGGTGGATGCCGATGTGCACGGCCATCTTTTCGCGGTGCATGGCGCCGAATTCGCCGGCCGGACGCCGATCGGGCCGGGGGGGCTGTCGGACAGCGCGGCGCTGCGCGATCTGGACCCGCGCGGCTTTGTCGCCAACCTGATCCGCATGTCGGACCGGATGCCGCTGTGGCAGTTCAGCCCGCGCGACGGGCAAGAGATGAACTGGTTCACCGCCACCGACCCCAATGCCCGCATCTTCGTCATCACCGGCGCCTGGGCGGTGCCGCTGCTGCATTCCGACATGCCCTTCGACGACATCCGCCGCGTCGCCGCCATCCTGCAACGCACGGAACTGGCGCAGATGGAGGTGCTGAACTCGGTCTGGCTCAAGGCGCAGACCCAGGTCTGGGACCTGGGCGATTTCTGCGCCCGGCCCGCCGCCGTGCTGGGCGGCATCCTGCGCGCGCTTGGCGCCGACCCCGAGGCCGCCGCCGACCTGCCGCCCATGCGCGAGATCGCCGGCATGGGCCGATTCCTGCAACGCCTGCGCAATGCCGGGCTGCGCCCGCAGCTGATGGGCGATTTCCCCGCAACCGACATCGCTGTCCCGCCGCAAGAAAGACCCGCGCCATGACCCAGCCCTTCCGCAGCTTCGTCATCTTCGCCGAGATGCGCACCGGCTCGAACCTGCTCGAGGCGACGCTGAATGGCGTGAAGCGCGTCACCTGCTTCGGCGAGGCCTTCAACCCCTACATGATGGGCTGGCCCGACAAGACCGAGCTCAAGGGCATCACCATGGCCGAGCGCGACGCCGATCCGCACCGGCTGCTGGCGGCGATCTTCGACAAGCCGAACCACCTGCCGGGCTTCCGCTATTTCCACGACCACGACCCGCGCGTCTTCGACGCCATCATGGAGGACCGGGCCTGCGCCAAGATCGTGCTGACCCGCAATCCCGTGGACAGCTATGTCTCGACCGCGCTGGCGCGCGCCACCAACCAGTGGAAGCTGAACGAGACCGAGACGCCGATCCCCGCCGCCGCCCGCTTCGACGCCGAGGAATTTCGCCAGGTCACCGGCGAGATCGAGGCGTTCCAGCTGAAGGTGCTGCACCGCCTGCAGGTCACCGGCCAGGCCGGTTTCTGGCTGGGCTACGAGGATCTGCGCGACGCCGAGGTGATGACCGGGCTGCTGCATTGGCTGGGCCGCACCGACCTCGAGCGGGTCGAGCCGGCCAACGACCAGGTGCCGCAGAACCCGCGCGAGCTTGCCGAGAAGGTCGAGAATTTCGACGAGATGCAGGCGGAACTGGCGCGTCTCGACCCGTTCATGCTGCGCAAGATCCCGAATTTCGAGCCGAGGAAGGGCCCGGCCGTGCCCTCGTTCCTGGGGGCCGAGGCGGGCAAGGGGCTGATCTTCATGCCGATCAAGGGCGGGCCTTCGGACAGCGTGGCGCGCTGGCTGCGGGCCATGGGCGAGGTCTCGGCCGATTTCAACCAGAACAGCCTGCGGCAATGGAAGCGCCAGCATGTCGGCCACCGCAGCTTTACCGTGCTGCGCCACCCGCTGCTGCGCGCCTGGGCGGCCTTCGACAGCCTGCTGCGCGGCAGGAATGCCGAGCTGCGCCAGATCCTGCGCGACATCCACCGCGTCGCCCTGCCGCCCGATGCCGAGCTGGCCGCGATGGAAGACAGCCGCAAGGCCGAGCTTTTCGCGGCCTTCCTCGACTTCCTGCGCCGCAACCTGAACGCCCAGACCACGCTGCCCTGCTATCCCGGCTGGGCCAGCCAGTCCGAGGTGCTGGCCGGCTTCGCCCGCTTCGGCGCCCCGGACATGGTGCTGCGCGAAAGCGACCTGCCGCGCGACCTCAACTGGCTGGCGGCCAGCGCCGGCATCCGCGCGCCCGCCGACCTGCCGGACCCCGAGCCTTTTCCGGATTTCCTGAACGAACAGGAACTGCGCGGCGCGGCGAAAAAGGCCTATCTGCGCGATTACGTCGCCTTCGGCTTCGGCGGCCAGCCCTAACCCTGCGGCGTCATCGCCTTGCGCTGGCGGTTGCGCTCCAGCCCCAGCTGGCGCTCGCGCCAGATGATCAGGATGCCGGCGAGGATCACCAGCGCGGCGCCGGCCAGCATGGTCAGCGTCGGCGCCTCGCCGAAGACATACCAGCCGATGAGCAGCGCCAGGATCATCGAGCAATATTCGAAGGGCGCGATCAGCGAGGCATCGGCAAAGCGATAGGCCGAAGTCAGCAGGATCTGCGCGAACCCGCCGAGCAGGCCGATGGCGATCAGCGTCAGCGTGGTCCCGAGGTCCGTCGCCACCCAGCCGAAGGGCAGCGTCAAGAGCCCCAGCACCGTCGAGGTCAGCGAGAACCAGAACACGATGGCCGAGGTCTGTTCCTCTTGCGCGAGCTTGCGCACGAAGATCATCGCCAGCGCCGTGCAGGCCGCCGCCGACAGCGCCACCATGGCGCCCAGGCTCTGCTGCAGGCCGCCGGCACCCTGGCCCAGCCGCGGCGACAGCACGATCACCACGCCGACCAGCCCCAGAAGCACCATGCCCAGGCGAAACACCCGCACCTCTTCGCCCAAGAACATCGCGGCAAAGATCACCGTCAGCAGCGGCGCGGCATAGCCCAGCGTGGTGGCCTCGGGAAAGGGCAGCAGCGCCAGCGCCCAGAAGCTCAGCACCATGGCGCAGGTGCCGATGATGCCGCGATAGAAATGCCCGATCGGGCGAAAGGTGCGCAGCCCGGTGCGCAGGTCGCCGCGCCAGGCCAGCCAGCCCAGGATCACCGGAATCGCGAAGAACGAGCGAAAGAACACCTGCTGGCCCGGCGGCACGCCCAGGCCGCCCTCGGAGGTGGCCTTGACCAGCGTGCCCATCAGCGTGAACACCAGCACGCTGAGACATTTCAGGATGATGCCGCGCAGCGGGCTTTGAGGGATCATGGCAGGCGCTCGCAGGCCCAGCGTGCCGCATCGGCCACGGCGGGATCGGGGTCGTTCAGCAAGCCATCGGCCACGGGGCGCAGATGTGCAAGCCCTGAATTGCCGATGGCGTAAAGCACGTTCCGGACCATGCGGTCGCGGCCGATGCGCTTGATCGGGCTGCCCGAGAAGCGTTCGCGAAAGCCCGCGTCGTCCAGCTGCGCCAGCTCGGCCAGCGCCGGGCCGCCATGGGGCCCGTGATAGCGCAGCTCGGTCGCGGCCTGGGCGAACTTGTTCCAGGGGCAGGCGGCCAGGCAATCGTCGCAGCCATAGATGCGGTTCCCCAGCATCGGCCGCAGCTCGGGGTCGACCGGCCCCTTGTGCTCGATGGTCAGGTAGGAGATGCAGCGCCGCGCATCCAGCTGATAGGGTGCCGGAAAGGCGCGCGTGGGGCAGGCGTCGAGGCAGGACCGGCAGGATCCGCAATGGCTGCGCTCGGCCGCGTCCTTGGGCAGGTCCAGCGTGGTGAAGATCGAACCCAGGAAGAACCAGCTGCCCAGCTCGCGCGACAGCAGGTTGGTGTGCTTGCCCTGCCAGCCTAAGCCCGCCGCCTGCGCCAGCGGTTTCTCCATCACCGGGGCGGTATCGACGAAGACCTTGATCTCGCAGCCGGTCAGCCCCACCAGCCAGCCGCCCAGCCGCTTCAGCCGCTTCTTGACCAGGTCGTGATAATCCTTGCCCTGGGCATAGACGCTGACTGCGCCGCGATCCGGGTGGTGGCTGATCTCCAGCGGGTCGTGCTCGGGCGTATAGAGCTCGGCCAGCATGATGACCGAACGCGCCTCGGTCCAGAGGCTGGCGGGCGAGGCGCGCCAATGGCTGCGCTCGGCCATCCATTCCATCTGGCCATGGCGGCCCTCGGCCAGGAAGGCCGCCAGCCGGTCGGGCAACTGCGGGTTGGCGTCGGGGGCGCAGATGCCAAGGGCATTGAAACCCTCGGCCCGGGCCTGTTCCTGCAGCCGGGACCGGATCTCGGCCGGGTCGGCGATCCTGGTCCTAGAAGTCGAGCAGGGCATAATGCGGCGCCGGGTGGACGCCCGGCAAATGGTCGGCCAAGAGACTGCGGAAGGCCGGCCGTGACTTGATCTTGGCATACCATTCCTGCACCTCGGTCGAATAGGTCCAGTCCACGTCCGAGATGTAGTCGAGGCACGAGAGATGCGCCGCGGCGGCGAAATCCGCCAGCGTCATCGCGTCCCCGGCCAGCCAGCGGCGATGTTCCAGCAGGCTGCGCATGTAGTCGAGGTGATAGCGGATGGCCGACAGCCCGGCCTTGACCGTGCGCGAGTCCGGGTAGCCCAGGCGCATGACCTTCTTCCAGACCCGCTCGGTCATCACCGGCCTGGTCACCTCGGCGTTGAACTTGTCGTCGAACCAGGCGCAGAGCCGGCGGACCTCGTAGCGCTCGATGGCGGCATGCGGCATCAGCGCCGGCTGCGGGATGGTCTCGTCCAGATATTCGCAGATCGCCTGGCTTTCGGCCATCAGCCGGCCGTCCATGCGCAGCACCGGCAGCTTGCCGGCCGGATTGCGGCGCAGGATCTCGGACCCCGGCTCCCAGAAGCGGTCCTCGACCAGCTCGACCTCGACCCGCTTCTCGGCCAGCACCAGCCGCACCTTGCGGCAATAGGGCGACAGCGCGACATGATAGAGGCGGATCGTGGAATTGGGCGAGGAATTATTCATCTGGGAAAAACCGTGCGTGGCTGGGCCTTCGGGTTGATACGCCCCGGGGGCCGCGTTTTCAACCGCGATGCGCGGATCAGCGCCCAAGCACCAGGCAGGAATCGCGGCCGTCCGCCCGGATCGTCTGCGCGCCGCTGACGATGGACCGCGTCCGGGCCGAGCCGGTCTGCGGGTTGCGCACCCGCGGCGCCGGCAGGATCGAGGCCAGTGCCGCCGATTGCGTCAGCGTCAGCTTGTCGGGCGTGGTCTTGAAGTAATACTCGGCCGCCGCGTGCACGCCGAAGACGCCGCGGCCGAATTCGGCGATGTTCAGATAGACCTCGACGATGCGGCGCTTGGACCACAGCGCCTCCAGCATCGGGGTATAGGCGGTTTCCATCACCTTGCGCGGCCAGCTGCGGCCCTGCCACAGGAACACGTTCTTGGCGGTCTGCTGGGTGATGGTCGAGGCGCCCCGGCTGGAGCCCGAGGCGATGACCTTGCGGATCTCGACCATGTCGAAGCCCCAATGGGCGCAGAAATTGGCGTCCTCGGCTGCGACCACGGCGCGGACCATGTGGGGCGACACCTCGTCCAGATCGACCCATTCCCGGCTGGCGCGGCCGGGAAATTCGCTCTGGCCCTGGATGATGGTCCAGGTCGTCGGCGGGTTGATGAAGGAAAACAGAAAGACCAGCACGAACATCAGCGCCAGCAGCCGCAGCCCGATCCAGCGCCCCCAGCCCCAGAGCCACAGCGCGGCGCGCCGCAAGGGCCGCCAGCGCCGGGGCACGGCGGGCGGCATGTCCTGCGGGTCGTCAAGGGTCTGGCTGCGGCGGGGCATGGCCGCGTCCTGTCACGGCCATGGCCCCTGCGTCAAGCGATCAGGCGCCGGCAGGCGGGGCGGCGGGGCCCGCATCGGCCTGCGGCACGCCCAGCGCGGTGCCCAGCTTGCCGCCGGCAAAGGCCTCGCGCAGCTTTTCCTCCTGGGCGTCGGGCAGCGAGCTTTGCAGCACCCGGCCCTTCAGGTGGAAGCCTTCCAGCCGCGCCAGCACCTTGTCGGCGGTCATCTTGCGCACCAGGATGAACACGGCCGAGCCGCCGGGCGGGATGGAATGGCCCAGCTCGCGCATGAAATCGTCGTTGATGCCGATGTCCGACAGCTTGCCGGCCAGCGCGCCCGAGGCCGCGCCGACCGCCGCGCCCACCAGCGGGTTCAGGAACAGCAGCCCGACCAGCGTGCCCCAGAAGCCGCCGCCAAGCGCGCCGGCGGCGGTCAGGTTCATCGCCTGGTGCAGCTTGATATCCTCGGCCGAGGGGCGGGTGACGACCACGGCGTCCTCGAGCTCGATCAGGTATTCCTTCTGCATCTTCACCAGTTCGGTGCGCAGCTCGAAGCCCGAGGCTTCGTCGTCGAAGGCGATGACAAGCAGGTCTGACATGGCGAAAATCCTTTCCTTCAGGGGTCCGCCGGCCAACGCCGCGGCGCGGCGGCGGGTTCCTGCGGCGCCGTGTCGCTGGCCGGGACGCCGCCGCCTCCCGGCCGCGCCGGTCACTTGACCGAGGCCATTACCGCATCAGCGCCGGGCTTGCCGTCCAGCGTGGTCACGCCGTCCAGCCATTTCGCCACCGGCTCGGGGTTGGCGGCGATCCAGGCCTTGGCGGCATCCGCCGCATCGGCGCCGTCTTCCAGGATCTTGCCCATCAGCACGTTTTCCATGTCGACGGTAAAGGTCAGCTGGCTGAACAGCTTGGCCACGTTCGGGCATTGCGCGACCCAGTCCTTGCGCGCGACGGTATGCACGGTCGCGCCGCCGAAGTCCGGGCCGAATTCCTCGTCCCCGCCCGACAGATAGGTGACGGCGAAGTTGACGTTCATCGGATGCGGCGCCCAGGCCAGGAAGACCGAGGGGGTCTTGGCGGCATCGTTGCGCGCGACCTGCGCCAGCATCGCCTGCTCGCCCGATTCCACCAGCTCCCAGTCGCCCAGGCCGAACTTGTCGGCGTCGATCATCTTCTGGATCGACTGGTTCGCCGGTGCGCCGGGCTCGATGCCATAGATCTTGCCCTGGAAGGCGTCCTTATGCGCGTCGAGATCGGCGAAATCCTTGACGTTCAGGTCCTTGGCGGCATCGGTGACCGCCAGGGTGAACTTGGCGCCCTCGAGGTTCTGCACCAGTTCCTGCGTCTTGCCCGAGGCTTCCAGGTCGTCGCGGAACTTCTGCTGCGCCGGCATCCAGTTGCCCAGGAAGACGTCGGTCTCGCCCTTCTTCAGCGCCTCGTAGCCGATCGGCACCGAGAGCGTGGCGATGTTCGGGGTATAGCCCAGCCCGGTCAGCACCGCATTCGCCACGCCGTTGGTGGCGGTGATGTCGGTCCAGCCCGGGTCCGACAGGTGCACGGTGGCGCAGGTCTGCGGATCGGCGGCGAAGGCGGGTGCGGCCACCAGCGCAAGGGCCAGGGCGGTGGGGGCAAGCAGGGGGGGTCTTTGCATGGATCAGGCCTCCGGGTTCGGGTCGCGCGCGTTTCGCGCGATTGCCCGGGTATCAGCCCACAAGGCGGGCCGTCGCGCAAGAGAGGATCGCAGCGCCCGCCCGGCGGCGGATCGCGACCTTGACGAATGCCGCGGCGTCGATCAAAGGTGACGGCGGTCTGGGCCTGTAGCTCAATGGTCAGAGCAGGGCGCTCATAACGCCTTGGTTGGGGGTTCAAGTCCCTCCGGGCCTACCAAACCGCATCATTTATCCTTTCTTTCCATTGAGTTAGCGGATTTTTTGACGAACCTTGCGGGGTGGTTCGTCAAGTTTTGTTCGCTTTCCGCCCCGCTCGGCAGCCCTGCAATGGCCGAGTCGGCCTTGCCCTTCCGGTTGAAGCGGTCGCAATATTTCTGGGCCTCTTTGATGTCGGTGTGCCCGCTCACGGCCATCACCTTGAACACGTCGCCTTCAACCTCGGCGATGCGGCGGCAGATCGCCTTGCGCAGCCCATGGGACGTGCAGAGAGCCAGCCCCGCCTTGTCGCACCATTTGCGCATCGACGTGCCGAGGCCGTTGGCCGACCTGGATTTGCCGTCCTCGGTTTGCAAGAAGGTGAAGGCCGAGGCTGCGACATGCCCCAGCGTCTCCGCCAAGTAGGGATGCACCGGGATATTGACCTCGAAACCCTCGGGGTTCTTCTTGGTCTTGCGGCGCCGATAGACGATCCTGCCGTCGCGGATGTTGCCGCGCCCCAGCTTCACCGCATCACACTTCGCCGCGCCGGTGTAGAGCATCAGCGTCATGGCGCGATGCGCCGGGGTGCCCATCGGATGGATCTCGTAGAAGCGCGCTATCTCGCCTTCGTCCCAGGTGTGGAAACCCTCGGAGTTGATCGGAAACCGCTTGACGCCTTTTACCGGATTGTCGGTGCGCCATTCCAGATCCACGGCCAGGTCCATCATCTGCGAGAGCCGTTTCAAGGTCTTGTTCGCCTGCATGGGCGTGGTAGCCAGCTCGGCCTTGATCTCAATGACATGGCGGCGCTGCATGTGCGCAACGCGCTTGTGCCCGTGCTTGATGCGGAGAGGCTCGATCACCGCTCGATAATCTGCCGCCGTGCTGTCTGCGACGGTCGGCAGGTGCAGCTTGTAGAATCGGACTGCCAGATCGTTGAATGTGCCGGGGACGGTGCGGCTGGCGCCAGCGCCCTCCTTTGAGTTTTGGCAGTTCACCGCCTCGGCATAGCGCCGCCGAAAATCCTCGCTGCCCCATTCCGTGCCCAGCTCGGCCGTGAAGCCCTTATGACGATACCGCCAGCGGGCTTTGCCGTGGCGGTCGCGGTAGGTCTTGGCGTGGGGAAAGCGGTCGGATTTTTTCATGCTCAATCCCAGTCGTTCTTTTCGACCTGGGCGGCGGCCTCGCCCACCAGGACCACGATCTTTCCGTTGCGGTCGATTTCAACCCGCCCCACCGGCAAGCCTGCCGCGATCACGCCCTTGGCGGCGCGGGTCACATCGACTTGCTTGAAAGTGGCGCGGGGGTTCGCCATGCGTATTAGTCCTCTGCGTCGTCAGGGTGAACGTGGCGAGCAGCCAACTTTGCGAACTGATGCGCGATATTCTTGTGCTGCTGGCGCAAGTCCCAAGTCTCGATTGAAATGATGCTCGACCCGGCCAAGGAAACCTTCTTGAACGATTCGAGGTTCTGGGGCGCTACGACATGGCGGCGGCGAAAGGCATCCCGAACGATCAAGACCTCTTCAATGTCAGGATCGAACTTCAGCACATTGACAAACTGGCAGGCCAGATCACCCGCTTTCGCCGGAGGAATGCCGTCATCGATCAGATGGCCATACAGCCAGATCCCCATAACGTCGCGGGCCGTGAACACACGGGCGCGACCTTCGACTTTCGGCGCGCAGGGGTAATCCCCGCGCGCAACCGCTTCGTTGAAGCGTTGCTTGTTGAAAAAGGCGACCTCACTTGCGTAGGTGCTGGACATGGTGGCTTCGGTCGTCATGGCAGTCTCCTATTGATTGCTTTGACAATAGGTAGAATCGATTGCCGTTGCAATAGAAAATCGCCCGCAACCGGGATAATCGCGGGCGATCTGCATCATGCTGCTGCCTCGGGGATTTCGAGATCGCCAACTGTCAGATCCTCTCCGGCCCTGTGACGGTCCAGCCGCTCGCTAACCCACACCTCAAATTCATCGACGGTGAAGCGCCCGGTTCTTAGGGCATTAAGCCCACCGAGGAAGATCAGCTTCTCCACCTCGTCCATACTATGGTAGGCATCGAGAATTGCGCGCTCGTCGTCGCTGTAAGGTTCCAAGCTCATGCCCTGCTTTCCTGCGCTGCGTTGTAAGCCCGCATGACCAGCGGCATGGCGTCACCGAGATAGACCCAGTCGAGGGACATCCCGACGCGCTGGACATAGGCCAGAAACTCGTCACTGAACGTGTCCTCGCCCTCGCATTTCTCCAGCACTTTGTCGGCGGGAAAAGCGGTCGTGCCTGTCCACTCGGCAAAGGTCGCCAAGCGTTCCTGCACCCCATCCGGCAAGCCGGTTTCGTTCGCCCCAAGGCGTTCTTGCAGTTCCATCGTCCTCTCCATTGTCAGGTATGGGCTTCCGCCCGCTCCATGCGTTCCCGCACGGCGCGGATCACTTCGCTGTTCTGACTCGATCCGTTTTTCTCGGCCTGCGCTGTGAGCCACGTCTTAACGTCCGCAGGAACGCGCAGCGCAAGTTGCTTAAGGTCACTCATGCCGTTCTCCTATCCAGCACAATGCTATCACAGCATAGTGCTGGCATTGCGTCAATCAAAAAATACAGCATTGTGCTGCTGACCTTGGAGACCACAAATGTCGAAGCCGCCCGCGAGAGAACAGGCACAAGTCAACATCAGGATGCCAGAAGATCTGCGGGAGCGGATTAAGAGCGCGGCGGATGGCAACAACCGCAGTATGAACGCTGAAATTGTGGTTGCGCTAGAAGATCGCTACCCCGCTCCCCCGACGTTTTACGACACAGAGAAGGTCCATGCGATCATCGCAGAGATGAGAGAGCTTCTGGCGATCCTTCAGGCCCCCGCAATCGAGGCCGACCGGAAACAGCGTGCACAGAACAAAATCGACCAGCTCGAAACCGAATATCAAAAGTTGCGAGCTCTAAAGTAGTGGGCCGGGCGCGCAGATCCCCTGCGCCATCCCGGCCCCTTGCCTTTAATCAATCCAAAATTGCTTGGCCCATTCCCAGAAGGCCGGATCGCTGTAATCGGTCGATCCGGTTTTCTCGGTCCAAGCCTTGCGTAGTTCGTCGCGCTTCTTTCTGTGTTTGTAAGTGCAGCCCATAGTAAAGTCCTTTCAAGGTTAGGGGTCCAGTGACCGCCAAGCCTTGCCGCGCCATCCGCGCCTAACCTTACCGTGAGTTGCCGAGACCCTTTTAAGGTGTTGCCGCACCGTCACCTCTAGGCGACATGATATATTTAGTGGAAGGCCCCCTGCCAGTCAAGACAGAGGGCCTCCTTGCCCTGACGCGGGCTGTGGCACTTGCTCGTGCCGCGTTGGCAGGCCCCGGTGTGACGCCGTGTCTGCCTGCGCCGCGCCTCGGAGGAAGGCCGCGCCGTGACGGGGTTTTCGGCTGTCGGGGCCGGGCACTCGCCGTCTAATCCCAGGTGCTTTGCGGTGCAGATCAGAAGCCCGCAGGCGCACCCCGCCTTATTTCGTCACTCGGCCCAATCAATGAATTGCATCGCGTCCTTGACGGTGGCCGCGTCCAGCCCGGCCTCTTTCGCCTGGGCCATGGCTTGCAGCATGGTCGCGACAGCCCGGGCCTTGCCGCCATGGTCATAGGCCTGCATCGGCCGCACCACGTCGATGGCGACGGGCGCGCCCAGCTTCTCGGTGGCTTCCTCGGCCATCAGGCCAGCGATGGGTTGCAGAACCAGTTGCGCCAGGTGGCGCTGCGCCTCGCGCACCATGGGTCCGGTGGTGGCCGGGTTGGTCAGGCCGGGCAGGATGCCGAACACGTTGTAAACCTCGCCCTTGGCCTCGGTCAGCAGCTTGTCGGCAAGCGTCTTGTCGATCTGCGGGGAAAGCTGATCCGGCGACTGGCCGATATTCGGGTTCATGCCCGCCGCCGTCGCCTGCGCCACGCCCTCGATGACCAGCGCCGCGCCCCGGTTGCCCCGGAAGCTGCGCCGCATCAGCGCCATATCCTCGGCAGCACCCTCGGGGACAGGCACGATCTGCGAACCGATGGGCGCATCGCGGAACACATCGCGCAGGGCGGTGGTGATTTCGTCCAGGAGCGATGCCGACAGCTTCGCCCTTGCCAAGGGAGCAGTCCCGGCCCACGGGGTCACAGCATCGCAGCCGATGCGGAAGTGCAGCACCTCGCCCGCCAGCACGGTTTCCGAGCGCCCGCCGCCGATCTCGGGCAGGCCCACGCGATAGGCGCGCGGCTGGCCGTAGCGGGTGGACAGATCCCAATCGGTGCAGGGCACCAGCCGGTCGTCGCGGATCAGGAACAGACATTCACCCCGCAGCGCCAGAGAGCGCGCGCAGAGCGCCATACTGCGCCGGTCCAGCAGGTCGGTGCCGGTCACGTCAGCCAGCGACAGGCCGCTTTCCCAGAGGCTCACAGAGGCTTGCACGGCCCCCGTCAGTTCGGCGAGCCCCGAGCCGCCGCTGATCCACGCATCGCGCGCCGCCATGAGCGCGCTTGTGTATCCGGGCTGCACAGCGCGGGTTTCGACAGGATCAGTTTTCCGCGTGAAAAATGACAGCAGGCCCATATCAGACCCTCCACCGATTGAGGGGGTGAACAGCACCCCGATAGGGTTGCCGGTCCTGATGGGTTTCCCAGGAGCGGGCTTCCACCTGCGCCATGGGATAGGCGGGCCGGGTGACTGCCGACAGCTCGAACAGCTCGGCCCGGTGGATCACGCGGATCAGGCCCTCGCCGTCGCGCTTGACCATCTCGGCCCCGTCGCCCTGCGCCACGCGGAACCCAGGCGACAACCCACGGATCAACCCGGCCGCATGAGCCGCCAGGAAGTCCTGCGCCCAGGACGTGCCCGCCTCGATCCTCGCCTCGAAGATCAGCGCGTCGTCGGTGTCGGTCAGGTCCAGGCTGCCCGCAGCTCGGCTGGCGAGCGGCTTCTCGAAGTCATGCCCGGCCAGCAGGTGAATGTCCTCGCCCGCCTCGATCCTGGCTGCGAATGCCCGCGCCGCAAACACCTCGCGCTTGCGGGTCGGGGTCGTCGCCAGAACCGTTGCCGCCCCATAGGGGAAGCGGCCCCGCAGGCGGGTCGCCCCGCCCTCGGTGCGCAGTTCAAGCGAACCGTTGAAGCCGCCCCACAGCATCACGGTTCACCGATGCCGGTCAGGATGCGGGTTTGCAGGCCGCGCGGGACGTTGAAGTCCGCCGTGACAAGGCCGGTCAGGACAAGCTGGCCCGATGCCGCCTTCGTGTAGGGGTCGCGGATCAGGTCAACCCCGCCCCAGATGCCCAGATAGCCCGGCGCGATGCCTTGCACGGTCGCGGTCATGATCGCGGTTTCAGCCGGGATCACGTTCGAGATTGCCGGGGTGCCGACATGCTTGGTCAGGCGGTCCCATTCCGAAACAGCCGTGCCGGTGATGAGCGCGTCGTCCAGTTCGGCCCAGATCGCCGGGTCAAAGCCCAGGTTCACCTGATTGGCCGAAGTGATGGCATTGGCCTCCATGAAGGCCACAACCTGCGCCCGGAAGGCTGCCCAGGTCGCGGTCGCGCCCACGGCGGTCGAGGGGATGCCATAGGTCGCCGCGCCGGGGATCATGCCCAGAGGTTCGCCAGCCGTGCCGCTGCCGTTCACGACAACCCGGTCCAGTTCCGCGCCGATGGCTGCGTTCATGTCGCGCCGAATGGCCTGTTCCAGACCCTCGCCGGCCTGTTTCAGCGCCTTGCGGCTGATGACCATTTGAGCGCCCCCGGTATGATCCGGGTTCAGGCTGCGTTCGGAGGTGTCGAAAGCGGAAGGCCCGCCCACGTTGCCAAGTTCGGTCGTCTGCCAGCCAAAGACAGCGCCAGCGGTCGCCACGGGAAAGGCCAGTTCGCCCGCCGTGATGTTGATACGCTGGATCCCGAGACGCTCGGCAACCGAGTTCGGGAAAATGCGGTCGATGATCGGGCGGATCGTCTTGGGGTTCGGCACATCAGCCGCGACGGTTTCGCCCGCACGGGTTTCCAGAGCCGCCAAGGGGATCGGGATGCCCTGATAGCCGCCCTTGGCGCGCAGTTCCTGCACAACCTCGGCAGTCGCGCCAGACAGCGCCCGGCCTTCGTCCAGCGACAAGGCAACCTGCCGCAGTTCAAAGCGCCCGATCAGTTCCGCAAATTCGCGGTCAGAGCGGGTTTCCAGATCGGCCCCGGCCTCGCGCCGTTCCTGATCCTCGGCCACCAGGGCGGCGCGATAGCGGGTTTCGTTGGTGCGATATTCCTGATCCATGGTTTCCATGGAGCGGGTTTCGTCCTCGGTCGGGTTTTCCTTGCCGACCAGACCCGCCAGAGCCTGCCGGATTTCCGACTGGCGACGGGCGATTTTCACAGAGTCCAGCATTTGATACCTCATGTTGCCGGGTTGGGATTTGTCGCCAGATCGGCAACAGCTTTCGCCCAGGCGGATCGCTCGGGCGTGATGATCGGCGCGGGGTGCCCGCACTCGATCCGGGTCTTTTTCGTGTGGCAGGAACTGCACCGGACGGCGCAATTCGCCGGGTCAAAGGACAGCTCGGGATTGCTGCGAACCGGCTTCACATGGTCGATTTCCAGCCGCCCCTTGCGGGTGCCGCAGTCCACGCAAGCCCAGCCGTCCCGTTCCAGCACGATCTGCCGCAGCACCTGCCAGCGTTTGGTTTTCAGGACGGGCCGAGAGAACCGCCGCCATTCGTCGCGCGTCACGCCCATGCCAGCCTCGCCTTGCGGATCGGTGCCGCCTTCATGCGCTGCCCCTGCGCCACCGCCAGCACGGTCGCCGCTGCCGCGTCGATGCGCCCGAGGCTGCGGCCCTTCGCCAGCTTGGCGTTCATGGCCGGGTCCAGCAGAACGATTGCGTCGGAGAAGGCCGAGCGCAGCAGCAGGGACGCGGTGCATTTCACCTCGCCGTCGAACAGCGCGCGCCGGAAGCGTTCAATATCCTCGGAGCCGTCTTTCCAGCCGAAGCCGCGCCAGATGAACGGGACGCGGGCCAGCCCGGCCTTTTCCATCGCCTCGATGAACTCGGCATGGCGGAAGCGGTCGCCGCAGATGCAAGCCGGGGTGATGCCGTCCAGCTTCTTGACGATCTCGGCCAGCCACGGGCCGGGCGGAACCGTCGCATCGCCCATGACGGACAGCTCGCCGCGTTCCTGCATCTCGGTGTAGCGGTCGGAGACGCCATCAGCGGCCCCACGGTCGGCAAGCGACGGGGTGCTGGGGAAAGTGCCCAGAGCCTCAAGACGGCCCGTGTCGGGCCAGTAGAACGCCGCTGCCGACATGGAGCGAGAGCCGCCCAGATCCACGCCAAGGATGCACGGCCCTTCGCGCGCGGGAAGCTGATCGGGGTTCACCTCGGCAGAGAGCCATTCGTCCACCGTCACCAGAACCGAACGATCCTCGGTCGAAACCCGCTCGTTCCGGTTCAGGTTGCGGAAGCTGGACAGCGCCGAGCCGCCGCGCGCAATCGCCCGCTTGGCCTGTGCCACCAGCCATTCCGCCGTGGAGCCGATGCCCTCGGGCGCGCCGGGGTTGGCTTGCAGCAGGCTTTCCAGATCGTCGGCAGGCAGGCCAAAGGCTGGCCGATGTTCCTGCACATAGGTGCCGGGCGGGGGTTCATCCAGCCAGCGGGAAAAGGTGTTCGCGTCGTCCGGGGCAGAGGTCGAGATAATCAGCGCCCGGCCATCACGCTTGCCGAGGCCCGAGAGAATGGCGTTTTCGAGGTTGTCGCCCTTTTCGCGTTCCCACGCCGCCCGTTCATCCATCAGCGCCAGCGTCGGAGCGCCGCCGAGGATCGACTTGCCATCTGCTGCGATACAGCGAGCCAGCCCGCCGCCGTTGCCGCTGTATTCGACTTCCAGCTTGGAGCCGCGCCGGATCAGGAACAGCTCTTGTTCTTCCTCGGGCAGTCCCTCGATGAAGCCGACAAGGAACTGGAACGCGGTCTTGGCCTGATCGCGGTTCCGGGCGGCAAAGAGGATCTCGCGCTTGGGCTGATCGTCCCAGATGCCCTTGAGCGCGCCGAGCGCCAGCCCCGCCGACAGCGCGGTCTTGGCATTGCCCCGGCCAATGGAGAGACAGGCCACCATGACGCCATCCGCCATCGCGCCGCGCACGAAACGCTTCTGGAACTCGGCCAGCCGCAGCGGCTCACCGGCCTTTTTCCCTTCCGGAATTTTCAGGGTTTCCAGAAACTCAATCGCCAGATCGGCCTTTTCGGGGGTCGGGAAAGAGAGCGGAACACTCCGCCGCCGGTCCACCGCCCCAATCGAAACCTGGGCATTGGGACCAGTCCCCGACCGGCCCTTGCGCCCCTTCGCCCTGGTTGCCGCCTCGGTCATGCCACGGCCACCCTGCGGTGACGCGCTGCGATGCGGGACGCGGCCAGCGATAGCCCCTGCTTGCCATCCTCGGCCCCGCGCTGGTCATAGAACGCCGCCGCCTGGTCGTTGATCGCGTGTTGCAGATCCTCGGGGATGCTGGTCGCAGCCGAGCCGAAGCCCGCCGGATAGGTCACGACAAGCGCCGTGCCGTCCATGAACTGCCGATCGGTCAGGTGCAGCACGGGATAGCGCCCGGCATCCACCCACCAGCCTTGCGGCCATGAGACGAGCGAGCCATCCGCCTCACGGGTCTGCACGGTGATCGGGTGATCGTCCAGCGCCACCACGTCCAGCGGGCCAATGGGCAGAGGAACCACGCATCCCCATTCGGTGAAGGTGACGGTGATGATCTGGGTCATCAGCGCCAGCGCGCAATGCGCCTCGATCTCGCGCGCCGCCGTCCGGGCCATCAGCACCAGGTCGGGATCGTCGTCGTCAAACGACACGCGGGCGTGCAGCTTCACATCGTCCAGGATGAACGGATCGTCGGTCGAGAGGGGCGTGCGGGTGATGTGCATGGCAACAATATATCCTAGATGCGAATGGTTCTCAACTGACTTGCTCATGCCCATGCCTCCGGGTCGAATGCGTCGGGATCAGGCAGCCGAGAAGCTGGCCTATGTTCCTGGCCGGGGTCTGCGTTCCCTGCGTTCCCGCTCCTATAGAGCGCGGGAACGGTGGGAACGGTGGCTTGACCTGCGTTCCCGGTGTTCTCGGGAACGGTCTGGGAACGGTGGGAACGCTCGTCGCCCGCAACGACACGCCAGGCATAGCCGTCCACAATCCGCACCTGTTCCTTGTCTTGCAGGCGGGTCTTGGCCTTGTGGAACGCGGTCCTCTTGCTCGTCGGGCTGTCCCCAGCCGAAAGCGAATGGCGGTCGCACATGTCGCGCCAGTTCTCTAGCGACACGACCTCGCGGTTAGCCGGGAACATATCGCTGAGCATCACCTTGCCGTGCTGCGCGATGGCGTCGGACAGGGCTTGCAGGGCGATCTTATCGGAGCCGGTCAGCTTCACGCGCTTGGCCGGGGCCTCGGTCGCATCCACGACAGCCGAAGTTACCTTGTCGCCGTCCTCGTCATGGCCGAGGAACACGCCCTTGAGCCGATAGGCGAACACGCCGTCGCAGGGCATATCCCGCTGCTTGCGCGCCTCGGCCGTCACCACGTCGTCGGTGCGGGTCAGTTCGATCTCGGTATCGACAGCGGCCCGCAGGCTGCCAGAGCCGCGCGCGCCCTTGCTGGCGTCCTTGCCGCTGTGGTGGATCACCATGACATGCGCCCCGGTCGCCTCGCGCAACAGGTCGATGCTCTTGATGAACATGCCCATGTCCTTGGCGGTGTTCTCGTCGCCCGCCCCCATGGTGCGGGCCAGCGTGTCCACCACGATCAGGCTGGGCATCTGGTCGAAGTCCTCGCGGATCGCGTCGATCAGATAGCTGGCATCCTCGGACGTGCAGAGGTCCAGCGGTGCCGACAGCAGGCAGAAATCGCCGTTTTCCTCGATCCGCTCCATCAGTTCGGGCTTGGCCCGGCGCATGGCCTCGATCCGGTTATTGATCCCGCTGCCGCCCTCGCAGGCGACATAGATCACCGGCCCGGCCCACTTCTCGCCGGTCGGAACACGGCTGCCGTGCCATTCCTCGCCCGCTGCGACATGCAAGGCCAGGTCCAGGGCAAAGAAGGTCTTGCCCACGTTGCTTTCGCCATAGATCACGCTGGACGCGCCACGGTCGAGCCAGCCCTTGACCAGATAGCGGGATTTCAGCACCGGCTTGATCTTGTGCAGCGGGCGGATTGCACCCGACAGATCCAGCGCCCGGCCAGCCAAGTTGTGGTTGAAGCGCGGCCCCGCCGCTTGCGTGTGCTTGCGGTCCAAGTCGGCCATCTCCGAGAAATCGTTGCGCTGCATCACGGTCATGCCGCAGCCCTCCCGGTGATGTAGGTCAGGAACGCCTCTTTGTCGGTGCGCGACAGGCGACGATAGCAGGCCAGCATGTAAGCCTTGCGCTCGGGAGTCGTGGCGCTGTCGGCCCACCAGCCCGCTTCCTCCATCACGTCGATGTTGAACGACTTGGGCCAGCCGGGGCGGATCTGGTCTAGGATGGTTTCGAGGAACAGCACGCGGTCCTCGGGGTCACAGGACAGCACCGCCTCGATGATCCGGCTTGCGCCAGCCTGGCGCTTTACGTTAGAATCGAACCGTTCCCAAAACTTTTCGACTTTGGCCTCGGTTGCGCCCGCCAGCGCACCGAGGTTGTCGGATTCCTCAATGTCCGACAGGTTCACCGCAGGCCGGTTTTCACAAGCCTTTTCAATGGTGACGTTCTTTCGGTTCACTAGTGCAAGGTGCTGAGATCCTTGCGTGGCATCTTGCCCTCCGGGCCTACCAGCCATCCCGATCCCGAACGCCCGCGCGCCCGTGCGAGGGGCCTTGATCCCGTCCCGCCGTCCCGGCATGGATGCGGGCAGGACAGCGCGGCGATGCGCGGGGGAGGGGAACGTGACCGAGGCAAAGCTGCGGCTGGCGCTGAACGGATTTGGCCGCATCGGCCGCTCGATCCTGCGGATCTGGGCGCAGGGCGGCTACGAGGACCTGGACCTCGTGCTGATCAACGACATCGAGCCGCTGGAGAATTGCGCCTATCTCTTCGAATATGACAGCGTCTTCGGGCCGTGGCGCGGCACGGTGGCGGCGCGGGACGGGGCGCTGGTCGTCGATGGCCGCGCGATCCCGTTCCATTCCGCGCCGGACCTGCGGCAACTGGACCTGTCGGGCGTCGATATCGTGCTGGAATGCACCGGCATGACCGGCTCGCGCGCGGTGGTCGAGCGCGGCTTGCAGGCCGGGGCCGGCCGGGTGCTGATCTCGGGGCCTTCGGATCAGGCCGACGCGACCATCGTGATCGGCGCCAATGACGAAAAGCTGGCCGGGCAGAAGATCGTCTCGAACGCCTCCTGCACCACCAATGCGCTGGCGCCGCTGCTGCGGGTGCTGGACCAGGGCTTCGGCATCGTCTCGGGGCAGATGACCACGGTGCATTGCTATACCGGCAGCCAGCCGACGGTGGACAAGCCGCGCGGCGATGCGGCGCGGTCGCGGGCGGCGGCGCTGTCGATGGTGCCGACCACGACCAGCGCCGGGCGGCTGATCGGCACGGTGCTGCCGCATCTGGCCGGCCGGGTCGCGGCCCGCGCCATCCGGGTGCCGACCGCCAGCGTCTCCTGCATCGACCTGACCTTCGCCAGCGAGAAGCCCACCGAGGTCGCGGCGGTGAATGCGCTGCTGCAAGAGGCGGCGCGGACCTCGCCGGTCTTCGGCTGGACCGAGAAGCCGCTGGTGTCCTGCGACCTGCGGGCGCGGCCCGAGTCGATCGTGATCTGCGGGCCCGAGACCTCGGTCGCGGGCGGGCTGACGCGGGTCTTCGGCTGGTATGACAACGAATGGGGCTTTTCCACGCGGATGCTGGACATGGCCCGGCTGATGGGCCGCTAGCTGCCCCCGCATGAAAAAGGGGCCGGCGAACCGGCCCCCGATACTCGTTACCTTCGCGCGTTTTACTGTTTCAGGTCGAACCGGTCGGCGTTCATGACCTTGGTCCAGGCGGCCCCGAAGTCGCGGACGAACTTCGCGGCATTGTCGTCCTGGGCATAGACCTCGGCATAGGCGCGCAGGATCGCGTTCGAGCCGAAGACCAGGTCGACCCGGGTCGCGGTATGCTTGACCTCGCCGGTCTTGCGGTCGCGGATCTCGTAGTGATCCTTGCTGGCCGGCACCCAGGCGTTGCCCATGTCGGTCAGGGTGACGAAGAAGTCGTTCGTCAGCGCGCCCTCGCGGTCGGTGAAGACGCCATGCTTGCTGCCGCCATAATTGGCGCCGATGACCCGCAACCCGCCGACCAGCGCCGTCATCTCGGGCGCGGTCAGGCCCATGAGCTGGGCGCGGTCCAGCAGCATCTCCTCGGGCGAGACGACGTAATCCTGCTTCAGCCAGTTGCGGAAACCGTCGGCCAGGGGCTCCAGCACGTCGAAGGACTCGACGTCGGTCTGTTCCGCCGTGGCATCGCCGCGACCGGGCGAGAAGGGCAGGTCCAACTCGAAGCCCGCGGCCCGTGCCGCCTGCTCGACGCCCAGGTTGCCGCCCAGCACGATCACGTCGGCAAGGCTCGCGCCGCTTTCCGCCGCGATGGGCTCCAGCACCGAAAGCACCCGCGCCAGGCGCGGCGGCTCGTTGCCCTCCCAGTCCTTCTGCGGGGCCAGGCGGATGCGTGCGCCATTGGCGCCGCCGCGCATGTCCGAGCCGCGATAGGTCCGGGCGCTGTCCCAGGCCGTCGCTACCAGATCGGCGGTGGACAGCCCCGAGGCCGCGATGCGCACCTTGACCGCCGCCACGTCATAGTCGCTGCGGCCGGCGGGGATCGGGTCCTGCCAGGTCAGGTCCTCGGCCGGCACCCAGGGGCCCAGGTAGCGCGATTTCGGCCCCATGTCGCGGTGGGTCAGCTTGAACCAGCCGCGGGCGAAGGCGTCGCTGAAGGCCTCGAAATCGTTCATGAAGCGCAGCGAGATCTCGCGATAGACCGGATCAACCTTCAGCGCCATGTCGGCGTCGGTCATCATCGGCATGCGGCGGATCGAGGGATCCTCGACATCGACCGGCATGTCCTCTTCGGCGATGCTGATCGGCTGCCATTGCGAGGCGCCGGCCGGGCTGTGGGTCAGCGTCCATTCATGCTTGAACAGCATCTGGAAGAAGCCGTTGTCCCATTGCGTCGGGTGCGTGGTCCAGGCGCCCTCCAGCCCCGAGACGACGGTATTGCGGCCGATGCCGCGGCCCTTGGTGTTCATCCAGCCCAGGCCCTGGAACTCGGGACCGGCGGTTTCCGGGTCCGGGCTCAGGTCGGTGGCATTGCCGTTGCCGTGGCATTTGCCGACGGTATGGCCGCCGGCGGTCAGGGCGACGGTTTCCTCGTCATTCATGCCCATGCGGGCAAAGGTCTCGCGCATCATGTTGGCGGTGGCCTGCGGGTCCGAGCGGCCGTTCACCCCCTCGGGGTTGACGTAGATCAGGCCCATCTGCACCGCGGCCAGCGGGTTCACCAGGCTTTTCGCATCGCCCACATCGCCATAGCGGCTGTCGCTGGGCGCGAGCCATTCCTTTTCCTCGCCCCAATAGGTGTCCTTCTCGGGCGCCCAGATGTCCTCGCGGCCGAAGGCGAAACCATAGGTCTTGAGCCCCGCGACCTCATAGGCGACGGTGCCCGCCAGCACGATCAGGTCGGCCCAGCTGATCTTGTTGCCGTATTTCTTCTTGATCGGCCACAGCAGGCGGCGGCCCTTGTCGGTGTTGACGTTGTCGGGCCAGCTGTTCAGCGGCGCGAAACGCTGGTTGCCGGAGTTGGCGCCGCCGCGGCCGTCCGAGGTGCGATAGGAGCCCGCCGCGTGCCAGGCGGTGCGGGCGAACATGCCGACATAGCTGCCGTAATCGGCCGGCCACCAGTCCTGGCTGTCGGTCATCAGCGCCCGCAGGTCGGCCCGCAGCGCCTCGACGTCCAGCGTCTTCAGCGCCTCGCGATAGTTGAAGTCGGGGCCCAGCGGATTCGACTTGCTGTCATGCTGGTGCAGGATGTCCAGGTTCAGCGCATTGGGCCACCAGGCGGTGACCGAACTGCCCAGGGCGGTGTTGCCGCCATGCATGACCGGGCATTTCCCGGTGGTTGCGATGTTGTTTCCGTCCATGCTGGCTCTCCTTGCCGAGACGCTCGCGCGTATTTCCTGCGCTTGTTCTAGCAGGTTTTTGCATCATGAGAATTTATATTTATCAATCATTATGATAACTTAAAATTATGATTGCCCGGCGCGCCCGCGGGCTGCTAGCATCGCGGCCATGGTCCTGGCCGGCATCCATCACGTGGCGATCATCTGTTCGGATTATGCCGTCTCGCGCGATTTCTACACGCGGGTGCTGGGGCTTGCCGTGCTGGCCGAAAACCACCGGGCCGCGCGGCAATCCTGGAAGCTGGACCTGGCGCTGCCGGACGGCAGCCGGATCGAGCTGTTTTCCTTTCCCGCGCCGCCGCCGCGCCCCTCGGCGCCCGAGGCGCGGGGGCTGCGCCACCTGGCCTTCGCCACCGCCGACATGGACGCGGCCCTGCGGCATCTTCAGGCGCAGGGCGTCGCGGTCGAGCCGGTCCGCGTGGACGAATACACAGGCCGGCGCTTCACCTTCTTCCAGGACCCCGACGGCCTGCCGCTGGAGCTTTACGAGACCGGCTAGAGCCAGCTTTCCCGCAGCGCGAAATCCCGGCCCAGCAGCACGATCTCGGCCCGCCGGCCCGGCGCCAGCGCGCCATGGCTGTCCTGCAAGCCGATCAGCGCCGCCGGAACCGAGCTGGCCATGGCCAGCGCCCGTTCCGGCGCGATGCCGACCTCATGCACCAGGTTGGCCACGGCCTGCGGCAGGCTCAGGTCGGCGCCGGCCAGCGTGCCGTCGGCCAGCGTCAGCCGCCCGTCGCGGCGCAGCACCTGCCGGCCGCCCAGCTGCATCTCGGTCAGCGCGGTGCCGGCAAAGGCCATGCAATCGCTGACCAGAAAGATGCCCTCGGGCCGCGCGGCCAGCGCCAGCCGCATCACCGCCGGATGCACATGGATGCCGTCGGCGATCAGCCCGGCGCCGGCATCGCCCGACAGCACCGCGCCGGCCAGCCCCGGGGCGCGGTGGCCGATCTGGCTCATGGCGTTGAACAGATGCGTGACGCAGCGCGCCCCGGCGGCCAGCGCCGCCCGGGCGGTGTCGTAATCGCAATCGCTGTGTCCCAGGCTGACCACGGCCCCGGCGCCGGTCAGCGCCGCGATCTGCTGCGGCGTCGCGGCCTCGGGCGCCAGCGTGACCATCAGCGCCGGCAGCCGCCGCGCCGCCTCGCAGAGCCGCGCCAGATCATCGTCACCCATCGGCCGGATCAGGCCTGGATCATGCGCGCCCTTGCGGCGCGGGTCCAGATGCGGCCCTTCCAGATGCAGGCCCAGAAAGCCCGGCACCTGCGCATCGGTCGCGGCGATGCCGGCGGCGACGACCTGCGCCGTCGCCTGCGCCGTGTCGGTGATCAGCGTCGGCAGCACCCCCGCCGTGCCAAGGCCGCGATGCGCGGCGCAGATCTGGCGCAGCGCCGCCAGGTCGGTCGCGCCGTCGACCATGAGCCCGCCGCCGCCGTTCACCTGCAGGTCCAGAAAACCCGGGGCCAGGATGCCGTCCACCGCGCGGCGGCCCTGCGCCGGCGCCTCGGATTCGGGCAGGATCGCGGCGATCACGTCGCCCTCGATCACCAGCGCATGGCCGTCGAGGAAGCGGGCGCCGTCGAAGATGCGCGCGCCGGTCAGGACTTGCATCATACCGTCTCCGTCACCTTGCGCAGATGCGGCGGCGTGTCGGGATCGAAGCCGCGCCGCCGCGCCAATTCCTCGATGAAGGCGTAAAAGCCCGCGATGGCGACCAGCGGCGCCACCAGCGGGTGCAGGCCCTCGACCAGCGGCAGGGTCGTCGCGCCCTCGACCTCGGCGCCGGTGATGAAGACATCGGCGCCCTGCGCCACCAGCCGCTCGGCGGTCGAGACCACATGCGGCAGGGCGGCGTCCGGCATCCCCAGCACGAAGACCGGGAAATTCGCCTGCACGATGGCGGCGGGGCCGTGCAGCACCTCGGCGGCGGAATAGGCCTCGGCATGGATGCCGCAGGTCTCCTTGAACTTCAGCGCCGCCTCGCAGGCGATGGCGAAGCCCGGGCCGCGGCCCAGCACGAAGGCGGAATTGGCCCGCGCCAGCCGCGCCGACATCGGCGACCAGTCCAGCGCCACCGCCTGGCCCAGCGCCTCGGGCAGGGCGGCGACGGCGTCGCGCAGCGCGTTGTCCTCGCGCGATTCCGCCAGCAGCGACAGCAAGGCCAGCACCGAGCAGACGAAGGTCTTGGTCGCGGCCACGCTTTTTTCCTCGCCCGCCTGCAGGGGCAGGCAATGCACCGACGACCGCGCCATCGGGCTTTCGGGATCATTGGTCACGGCGATTGTCAGCGCCCCGCTCATCGCCGCGCTGCGCATCATCTCGACCCCGTCCGGGCTGCGGCCGGATTGCGAGATCCCCAGGCAGGCCGTTCCCCCCAGCCGCAGCGGCCGGCGATAGATCGAGGCGATCGAGGGCCCGACCGAGGCGACCGGGATCCCGGCCAGCAGCTCCACCGCATATTTGATATAGGTCGCGGCATGGTCGGACGAGCCGCGCGCGACGGTGACCACCAGGTCGGGGTCGCGGCGGCGCACGGCATCGGCTGCCTCCAGCACCGCGTCGCGCGACAGCGACAGGAAGCGCGCGGCGGCTTCGGGGATCTCGGCCACTTCGCGGGCCATGTGGGTCTGGCTCATCCTGAGCTCCTTTCGCCCTCGGGGGCTAGCTTGAGTTCCACGGCGAAATCATAGGCGTCGCCGCGATACAGCGATCGGGTGAATTCGACGACCTGGCCCGAAGGCAGGTAGGAGATGCGCTCGATGCGCAGGCCGGCGACGCCGGGCACCACGCCCAGCAGCTCCGCGTCCTTGGCGCCCAGGTTCGCGGCCGAGATGCGCTGCACCGCCCTGACCGGCCGCATGCCGCGCGATTCCAGCACCGCGTAAAGCGAGGCGTCGACGCCCGCCGGGTCGGGCAGGATCGCCTGCGGCAGCGAGGCGCGCTCGATGGCCAGGGGCACCCCGTCGGAGGAACGCACCCGTTCCAGCCGCGCGACCTTTTCGCCGACGCCCAGTCCCAGCGCCATGACCTCTTCGGGGGCGGGGGCGTGCAAGCCGCGCGCGATCCAGCGGCTTTCGACGCTGCGGCCGCGCCGCGCCATGTCCTCGGTGAACGAGGTCAGCAGCGACAGCGCCTGTTCCAGCTTCTCGACCCGCGGCGCGACGAAGGTGCCCGAGCCGCGCTTCTGGACCAGCTGCCCCGAGGCGACCAGTTCCGCCACGCCCTTCCTGACGGTGACGCGCGACAGGCCGGTCATCGCCGCCAGCTCGCGTTCCGGCGGCAGGCTGTCGCCGGGCTGCAGGCGGCCCTGGGCGATGGCCTCGGCGATCAGCCGCTGCAATTGCAGGTAAAGCGGGCCGCTGCCGGCTTCCTCGAAGGCGCGGGGGGTGAAGATCTCGCCCATCATGCCTCCTGCCGGGCCAGCAGCAGCGCCCCGTCCAGCCCCGAGCCCAGCGGCGCCGGCATCGGCCAGCGCCCGGAGAGCCGCTGGGCGTAATGCGCGCCCAGCCCGCCCAGGAACACCACCGGCAGGCCGCGCCCGGCCTGCAGCCTGTCGATCATCCCGCCGATCTCGGTCACGGCGGCGGTCATGATGCGCTCGGCCGCCGGGTCGGTGCCGGCGACGATGCGGGGCGCGAAACCGCCGAATTCCGCCGGCCGGGCGCGCAGGCCGAAAGAGATCACGCCCTCGATGCCGCCCAGCTCGTCCAGCACCGCCTGCAACAGCGGCGTCATCGGCGCGAATCCGTCCTCGGCCCGCAGCGCCTCGGCCAGCAGCGCCCGGCCCAGCACCGCGCCGCTGCCCTCGTCGCCCAGAAGGAAGCCGCGCCCGCCATATTGCCGCATCCTGCCGCCGGCCTGCACCGCGAAGACCGAGCCGGTGCCCATGGCCGCGACGATGCCGTCGGCCGTCCCCAGCGCCCCCACCGCCGCCGTCACCGCATCGGTGACGATTCGCGTGCGGCGGAACGGCAGCATCGCCTGCAAGCGCCGGGCCGAGGCGGTGACATTGGCCCCGGCCAGGCCCAGCACCGCCGTCAGCTGGTCCAGGTGGCCCTGGCCGGCCTGATCCAGCGCGGCGCGGGTGGCGGCCAGGATATTGGCGCAGGCGCCCTCGGTCTCGATCGAGATATTGGCGGGGCCGCCGGCACCCTGGCCGATGATCCGGCCCGAGGCATCCGCGATGGCGGCGCGGCAGCCGGTGCCTCCCCCGTCTATGCCCAGAAAATACGTCATGGCGACTCCCTTTGGCTGCACCATACCAAAACAATACCAGATGGGAAGAGGAAACTGAAAATCCCGGTAAAAATGCGCTTTTATCGCTGTATTCAGCAAGGGGGTTTACAATTGGTATTGTTTTGGCTTTATTGAGCGAACAGGGGGAATCACATGACCGCATCGGCGACCGAGGCACGGCATCCATCATCCGCAGGTCTGCACGCCCGGCCGGCGGCCGAGGCGCTGGCGCTGCTGCTGGATGCGCAGGCCGAGGCGGTGCAGGCGGTGCGGGACGCGATCCCGGCCCTGGCGCGCGCCGCCGATGCGGCGGCGGCTTCGCTGGGTGCGGGCGGCAGGCTCGGCTATGCCGGTGCGGGCTCGTCCGGGCTAATGGCGCTGGCCGATTGCCTGGAGCTGGCCGGCACCTTCGGCATCGCGCCCGAGCGCACGCCGATGCTGTTCGCCGGCGGCGCCGCAGCGCTCTTGCACATGAAGGGCAGCGTCGAGGACGACCCCGCGCTGGCGCTGGCCGATCTGGATCGTGCCGGGCTGGGGGCGGGGGACACGCTGCTGTGCCTCTCGGCCTCGGGGCGGACGCCCTATGCGCTGACCGTCGCGCGGGCCGCGCGCGAGCGCGGGGTGACGGTCGCGGGTCTCGCCAATGTGCCGGGCGCGGCGCTGCTCGAACTGGCGGATATCCCGGTGCTGATCGCGACCGGGGCCGAGGTGGTCTCGGGCTCGACCCGGATGGGGGCGGCGACGGCGCAGAAAGTGGCGCTGAACATGCTGTCCTCGCTGGTCGGCATCCGGCTGGGCCATGTCCATGACGGCTATATGGTCAATGTCGTGGCCGACAACATCAAGCTGGTCGACCGCGCCGCCCGCATCGTCGCGGCCCTGGCTCGGGTCGGCCGGGACGAGGCCGAGGCGGCGCTGCGCGCGACCGCGGGGGCGGTGAAGCCCGCGATCCTGGTCGCCCGGGGCATGGCCCCCGCGGCGGCCGAGGCGGCGCTGCGCGAGAATGGCGGCCACCTGGCGCCGCTGATCTGAAGGCAAGACGGGTCCGCGACAGACGAGACCCCCAACACGGGAGAGAGACCATGACCAAGACCATCCGCCCCACCGTTCTGAAAGGCGCGCTGCTGGCCAGCACGCTGCTGGGCGGCACCGCCTGGGCCCAGGATGTGACGCTGACCGTCGAAAGCTGGCGCAACGACGACCTGTCGATCTGGCAGGAAAAGATCATCCCCGCCTTCGAGGCCGCGAACCCCGGCATCAAGATCGATTTCGCGCCCTCGGCGCCGCCGGAATACAATGCGGTGCTGAATTCCAAGCTGGATGCCGGCTCGGCGGGCGACCTGATCACCTGCCGGCCCTTCGACGCCTCGCTGGAGCTGTTCAACAAGGGCAAGCTGGCCGATCTGAGCGGGCTGGCCGGCATGGCGAATTTCTCGGATGTGGCGAAATCGGCCTGGCAGACCGATGACGCGGCCAAGACCTTCTGCGTGCCGATGGCCTCGGTGATCCACGGCTTCATCTACAACAAGACCGCCTTCGACGAACTGGGCCTGACCCCGCCCAAGACCGAGGCCGAGTTCTTCGCCGTGCTGGAGAAGATCAAGGCCGACGGCACCTATATCCCGATGGCGATGGGCACCACCGACCAGTGGGAAGCCGCCACCATGGGCTATCAGAACATCGGCCCGAACTACTGGAAGGGCGAGGAAGGCCGCAAGGCGCTGATCGCCGGCACCTCGAGCCTGACCGATGAGCCTTGGGTGGCGCCCTTCCGCCAGCTGGCGAAATGGAAGGACTACCTGGGCGACGGGTTCGAGGCCCAGACCTATCCCGACAGCCAGAACCTGTTCACCCTGGGCCGCGCCGCGATCTATCCGGCCGGGTCCTGGGAGATCGGCGTCTTCGGCCCGCAGATCGGCGGCGCCTTCGAGATGGGCGCCTTTCCGCCCCCGGTCCCGGCCGAGGGCGACAAATGCTATATCAGCGACCATACCGATATCGCGCTGGGCATGAACGCGGCGACCAAGCATCCGGAAGAGGCGAAGAAATTCCTGGAATGGGTGGCCTCGTCGGAATTCGCCACGCTTTACGCCAATGCGCTGCCGGGCTTCTTCTCGCTGAACGCGGCGCCGGTCGAGATGGCCGATCCGCTGGCCAAGGAATTCGTCTCCTGGCGCGAGAGCTGCGAGCCCACCATCCGCTCGACCTACCAGATCCTGTCGCGCGGCACGCCGAACCTGGAGAACGAGACCTGGACCGCCTCGGCCAATGTCATAAATGGCAGCGAGACGCCGGAAGCCGCCGCCGAGCGGCTGCAGAAGGGCCTGGCGAGCTGGTACGCGCCGCAGCAGAAGTGATGCCTTGGGGCTGACGGCCCGGGGGCTATGGCCGGGCCTGGCGGCCCGACGCGAGAGGTTTGCCGGGCCTGGCGGCCCGGCGACGGCGGGGGGCTTTCCGCCCCCCGCACCCCCCGAGGGTATTTTTCAACGGAGAAGAGGAGGGTGCCATGGCACAGCGGCGCGCATTCCGCTGGCATATCGCGGTGTTTCTTGCGCCCGCGGTGCTGGTCTATACCGCCATCATGATCGTGCCGCTGTTCGGGACGCTGAACCTGTCGCTGTTCAATGTCGTCGAGGGGCAGCGGGTCTTTGTCGGGCTGCAGAACTTCGCCACCCTGCTGGGCGATCCGCGCTGGTCGGCGAGTTTCTGGAACGCGCTGGGCAACAATGCCTGGTTCTTCCTGGTGCACATGCTGGTGCAGAACCCGGTCGGCGTGGCGCTGGCGGCGCTGCTGTCCTCGCCGCGGCTGCGCGGCGCGGCCTTCTATCGCACCGCGATCTTCATCCCGACCATCCTGAGCTTCGTCATCGTCGGCTTCGTCTGGAAGCTGATCCTGTCGCCGATCTGGGGCATCGCGCCCGGCATGCTGGACGCCGTCGGGCTGAAGGCGCTGTTCGCGCCCTGGCTGGGCCGCGAGGGCACGGCGCTGACCACGCTGGCGCTGATCTCGGTCTGGCAATTCGTCGGCATCCCGATGATGCTGATCTATGCCGCGCTGCTGACGATCCCCGACGAGGTGATCGAGGCGGCCGAGATCGACGGCGTCACCGGCTGGGCGCAGTTCTGGAAGATCAAGCTGCCGCTGATCCTGCCCTCGATCGGCATCATCTCGATCCTGACCTTCGTCGGCAATTTCAACGCCTTCGACCTGATCTACGTGACGCAAGGCGCCTTGGCGGGGCCGAACTTCTCGACCGACATCCTGGGGACGTTCCTCTATCGGACCTTTTTCGGCTTCCAGTTGCAGATCGGCGACCCGCATATGGGCGCGACCATCGCCACCGCCATGTTCGCCATCATCCTGCTGGGCGTCTGCTTCTATCTCTTCGCCATCCAGCGCCGCATGCGCCGCTATCAGTTCTGAGGGCAAGACCATGAGTGACGCACGCCATTCCACCGCCCGCAGCATCGCCGCCCATGCCGTGCTGCTGACCTATACCGCCATCGCGCTGTTCCCGGTCTTTGTCATCGTGGTCAACAGCTTCAAGAACCGCCGGGCGATCTTTCAGGGTCCGCTGGCGCTGCCCTCGGGCGACAGCTTCGACCTGGTCGGCTATCGGACCGTGCTGGCGCAGGGGGATTTCCTGCTCTATTTCCAGAACTCGCTGATCGTCACCGTGGCGAGCCTGTTCTTCGTGCTGCTGTTCGGCGCCATGGCGGCCTTCGCGCTGTCGGAATACCGCTTTCGCGGCAACATGCTGATGGGGCTTTACCTGGCGCTGGGGATCATGATCCCGATCCGGCTGGGCACGGTCGCCATCCTGCAGCTGATGGTCGCCTCGGGGCTGGTCAACACGCTGGCGGCGCTGGTGCTGGTCTATACCGCGCAGGGGCTGCCGCTGGCGGTGTTCATCCTGTCCGAGTTCATGCGCGGCGTCTCGGACGACCTGAAGAACGCCGGGCGCATCGACGGGCTGTCGGAATACACCATCTTCTTCCGCCTGGTGCTGCCGCTGGTGCGTCCGGCCATGGCCACCGTCGCCGTCTTCACCATGATCCCGATCTGGAACGACCTGTGGTTCCCGCTGATCCTGGCACCCAGCGAGGCGACCAAGACCATCACCCTGGGCAGCCAGGTCTTCATCGGCCAGTTCGTCACCAACTGGAACGCGGTGCTGGCGGCGCTGAGCCTCGCCATCCTGCCGGTGCTGGCGCTCTACCTGGTGTTCTCGCGCCAATTGATCCGCGGCATCACCGCCGGCGCCGTGAAATGACCCTTTCCGCCATGAACAAGGAGCGAACCCCATGGGCGCCCTGAGCCTTTCGCAAGTCACCAAGTCCTTCGGCGCGACCGATGTCATCAAGGGCGTCGACCTGGAGGTCGCCGATGGCGAGTTCTGCGTCTTCGTCGGCCCCTCGGGCTGCGGCAAGTCTACGCTGCTGCGCATGGTCGCCGGGCTCGAGGAGGTCAGCGCCGGCGAGATCGCCATCGACGGCGCCCGCATCAACGACCTGGCCCCCGCCAAGCGCGAGATCGCCATGGTGTTCCAGAGCTATGCGCTTTATCCGCACATGACCGTGCGCGACAACATGGGGCTGGCGCTGAAACAGGCCGGCACGCCCCGGGCCGAGATCGCCCAGGCCACCGACCGCGCCGCCGCCATGCTGGCGCTGGACGCGCTGATGGCGCGCCGCCCGGCCGAGCTGTCGGGCGGCCAGCGCCAGCGCGTCGCCATCGGCCGCGCCATCGTGCGCCGCCCGAAGCTGTTCCTGTTCGACGAGCCGCTCTCGAACCTCGACGCCGCGCTGCGGGTGCAGACCCGGATCGAGATCGCCCGGCTGCATCGCGAGTTGGGCGCGACGATGATCTATGTCACCCATGACCAGGTCGAGGCGATGACGCTGGCCGACAAGATCGTCGTCTTGCGCGCCGGCCGCGTCGAGCAGGTCGGGCGGCCGATGGATCTGTATAACGACCCCGACAACACCTTCGTCGCCGGCTTCATCGGCAGCCCGCAGATGAACTTCCTTAAGGGCGCGCGGCTGGGCCTCAACTCGGACACGCTGGGCATCCGCCCCGAGCATCTGCTGCCCGGCGGCAGCCGCATCCAGGGTCGCGTCAGCCATGTCGAGAAGCTGGGCGGCGAGACCCTGGCCTATGTCCAGGCCGAGGACCACGGGCTCTTGACCCTGCGCATGTTCGGCGAGCGCGACTTTGCCGTGGACGAGGCGCTGGGGCTGGATTTCGACCCGGACCGCGCCTTTCACTTCGACGCCGAAGGGCAGCGGCTGCGCTAGATCACCAGCACGCCGGAATGCTTGGCCTTGTGCGGCGGCTCGACGTGGATGGTAATCATCGCATCCGGCAGCTTGGCCTTCAGCGCCTGCTCGATGCGGTCGCAGATCGCATGGGCGGCTTCGACCGTGGTCTGGCCGTCGACGACCAGGTGGAAGTCGATGAAGGTGCGCGGGCCGGCGTGGCGGGTGCGCAGGTCATGCGCCTCGATCGCGCCGATCGCCGTGTCCGAGATGGTGGCGCGGATCGCGGCCAGGGTTTCTTCGGACACCGCCTCGTCCATCAGGCCTGACAGCGAGCGGCCCATGACCTTCCAGCCCGACCACAGGATGTTCAGCGCCACCAGCGCCGCCAGCGCCGGGTCGAGCACCGCCCAGCCGGTCGCCACCGCCGCCGCCACCCCGACCACCACGCCGGCCGAGGAGATCACGTCGGTCAGCAGGTGATGCCCGTCCGCCACCAGCGCCGGCGAGCGCAGCTTGCGCCCGCGCGAGATCAGCACCCAGCACCACCAGGCATTGACCACCGAGGCGGCGATGTTGATCGCCAGCCCCAGGGCCGGCGCGTCCAGCAGACGCGGGTTCTGGATGCCGTGCCAGGCCTCGCGCAGGATCAGCAGCGCGGCGGTGATGATCATCGCCCCCTCCAGCACGGCGCTGAAGAACTCGGCCTTGTGGTGGCCATAGGGGTGGTCCTTGTCGGCGGGTTTCTGCGCGATGCGGATGGCGATCAGCGCCGCCACCGCCGTGGCCACGTTCACCGTGCTTTCCAGCGCGTCCGACAGCAGCGCGACCGAGCCGGTCAGCCACCAAGCCAGTGCCTTGAGCCCCAGCACCAGGACGCCGACGAGGATGCTGCCCAGCGCGATGCGCTCGGTGGGCGAGAAGCGGGCTGACATGGCGGGCGTCCTTTTCCGAATCCGGCGCTCGGGGGCTTTTAGCCAGCCGAGGCCCCATGTCAAACCCTGTATCGGCCTCGCCATGCGAATGAGACGCAAGTGTAAATAATTGTTCTTACTAATCTTATTCTTGCGCAAAACGCCGGGCACGCAGAAATGTCCGCACCGCCCCGCGCCTGCCCGCGCGTCAGACGACGCGCGCCAAGCCTGCCATGATCGCCGCCGCCACCACCCCGAAGATCAGCGAGGCCAGCAGCCAGTTGCGCCAGAACGGTCGATGCGGCCCGATCAGGTCGGTCTGCGGGTCCTTTTTCAGCCGGCCCTCGGCAAAGCGGGCCTTGCGCGTCTCGAAGGTCTTGCGGGCCATGGGCGTCTTGAACATCAGGGCAAAGGCCGGCCCCGCAAACAGCGCGATCAGCAGCACGAAGGCTGCGGCCATCCCGCCGTTCATTGCGCCACCATCTTGAAGTCCTGCGTCACGCCATTGGCGGTGATGCTGAAGCTGCCATCGGTGCCGACGGCTTTTTCCTCGGCGCAAAGCGGCTCGGCGGCGCCGTCCTCATGCAGGCACAGCTTGCCGTCCCGGCGCGACCATTTGCCTTGCGCGACGGGCTTCGGCACATTGTCCTGCATGTCGACATAGGTGCCGTCCTTGTTGAAGACCGCGCGATGCGCGATGCCATTGTTGGTCGTCGCATAGATGCCGGGCTTCATCGGCCCTTCGGCCTGTTCGTCGCGGCAGCCGCCCAGCAGGGCCAGCGCCAGCAGCGGGGCGCAGATCGGCAGGAATGTGCGGGTCATCGGGGAAAATCCTTGGTCAATGGAACGGGCCTAGACAGCCACAAGCAAACGGGGGCCGCAAGGGCCCCCGTTCGCATTCCGATCCGGCGCGGTTACTCGGCCGGCACCGCCGCCAGGTCCTCGACATCCGCGATGGGATGCTTCAGATGCGGCAGCATCTCGCGCGGGCAGACCTGCAGGAAGTTCAGCTTTTCTTCCTCCCAGTTCTGCAGGATGTCCTCGGCCCGGCGCGAGCGGGTCTCGCGCGCATGACGCTCGATCAGGCCCTTCAGCTCGGCTTCCCAATGGGCTTGCGTCACCGGGCACAGGATCAGCGTCTCGGCATTGACATAGTCGCGCGCCAGCCCCTCGGGGTCATAGAGATAGGCCATGCCGCCGGTCATGCCGGCGCCGAAGTTGGCGCCGATCCGGCCCAGGATCACCGCGACCCCGCCGGTCATGTATTCGCAGCCGTTGGACCCGCAGCCCTCGATCACCACCTTGGCGCCCGAGTTCCGGACCGCGAAACGCTCGCCCGCGCGACCGGCCGCGAACAGGTAGCCGTCGGTCGCGCCGTAAAGCACGGTATTGCCGATGATGGTGTTCTCGGCCGCGACCAGCGGGCTCGACATCGGCGGGCGCACGGTGATGGTGCCGCCCGACAGCCCCTTGCCGACATAGTCGTTGGCATCGCCCGAGACCTCGATCTTCAGCCCCGGCGCGGCGAATGCGCCCAGCGACTGGCCCGCGCTGCCGGTCAGCCGCACCGTCAGATGGTCGGGCTGCAGGTTGTTGCGCATGCCGAAGGTCTGCACGATCATCGACGAGGTCCGCGTGCCGATGGTGCGCAGCGTGTTCCGGACCGCATAGCTCAGCTGCATCTTCTCGCCGTCCGAGAAGAAGCGGCTGGCGTCGCGGATGATCTCGGCGTCCAGCGTGTCCGGCACGGCGTTGCGCGGCTTGGTGCGGTCATAGACGATCTTCTCGCTGCCATCGACGGTGATCAGCAGCGGGTTCAGGTCCAGGTCATCCAGCGATTTGTCGCCCCGGCTGATCTGGGTCAGCAGGTCGGCGCGGCCGATCACCTCGTCGAGCGACCGCGCGCCGATGCTGGCCAGGATTTCCCGCACCTCGGTCGCATAGAAGGTGATCAGGTTCACCACCTTGTCGGCCGAGCCGGTGAACATCGCCCGCAGCTTTTCGTCCTGGGTGCAGACGCCGACCGGGCAGGTGTTCGACTGGCACTGGCGCACCATGATGCAGCCCATGGCGATCAGCGCGGCGGTGCCGATGCCATATTCCTCGGCCCCCATCATCGCCGCCATGACGATGTCGCGGCCGGTGCGCAGACCGCCGTCGGTGCGCAGCGTGACGCGGTCGCGCAGGCGGTTCATCGCCAGCACCTGATGCGCCTCGGTCAGGCCCATCTCCCACGGCAGGCCGGCGAACTTGATCGAGGTCGCCGGCGAGGCCCCGGTGCCGCCGTTGTGCCCCGAGATCAGGATCACGTCCGCCTTGGCCTTGGCCACGCCCGCCGCGATGGTGCCGACGCCCGAGGACGCCACCAGCTTCACGGTGATCTTGGCGCGCGGGTTGATCTGTTTCAGGTCATAGATCAGCTGCGCCAGGTCCTCGATCGAATAGATGTCGTGATGCGGCGGCGGCGAGATCAGCGTCACGCCCTTGGTCGAATGCCGCAGCCGCGCGATCAGGTCGGTGACCTTCATGCCCGGAAGCTGGCCGCCCTCGCCGGGCTTGGCGCCTTGCGCGACCTTGATCTCCAGCTCTTCGCAGGCATTCAGGTATTCGGCGGTGACGCCGAAGCGGCCCGAGGCGACCTGCTTGATCTTGGCGCAGGGGTTGTCGCCATTCGGCAGCGGGTGGCTGTGCGCCGGATCCTCGCCGCCCTCGCCGCTGTCGGACTTGGCGCCGATGCGGTTCATGGCGATGTTCAGCGTCATATGCGCCTCGGGCGACAGGGCGCCCAGCGACATGCCCGGCGTCACGAAGCGCTTGCGGATCGAGGTGATCGATTCCACCTCCTCCAGCGGCACCGGCTTGCCCAGCGGCTTGATGTCCAAGAGGTCGCGCAGGTGGATCGGCGGGTTCGCCCGCATCGTCGCGGTGAACTGCTTCCACACGTCATAGGACGCCTTTTCGCAGGCGATCTGCAGCAGTTTCATGGTGTTGGCTTCCCAGGCGTGCTTTTCGCCCGAGCGGCGCGCCTTGTAGAAGCCGCCCACCGGCAGCAGTTCGGTGGTGTCGGCATGGAAGCCCTTGGCGTGGATGTCCTCCAGCTTCGCCTGCAACCCGTGCAGACCGATGCCCGAGATCCGCGACTGCATGCCGGGGAAATATTCCGCGACCATGGCGCGCGACAGCCCCACCGCCTCGAAGTTCAAGCCGCCGCGATAGGAGGACAGCACCGAGATCCCCATCTTCGCCATGATCTTCAGCAGACCGGCGTCGATGGCATCGCGATAGTTGCGCATGTTGTCGATCAGGCTGCCCGAGAGCAGCCCGCGCTCGATCCGCTCGGCGATGGTGTCCTGCGCCAGATAGGCGTTCACCGTGGTCGCGCCGCAGCCGATCAGCACCGCGAAGTAATGCGGGTCGATGCATTCCGCCGAGCGCACGTTGACCGAGCAGAAGGTCCGCAGCCCCTTGCGGGTCAGCCAGCTGTGCACGGCGCTGGTCGCCAGGATCATCGGCAGGCCGATGCGGTCCGGGCCGACCTTCTCGTCCGACAGCACCAGATGGCCGGCGCCGGAACGCACGGCATCCTCGGCCTCGGCGCGGATGCGGGCCAGGGCCTCGGCCATGGCCTCGGGACCGGCGCCATCGGCGAAGGTGCAGTCGATCTGCGTCACCGCATCGCCGAACAGCTTCATCATCTCGGCGAATTCGCCATTGGCGACGAAGGGGCTTTCCAGCAGCAGGATCTCGGTCTGGGCGCTGGATTCGTCCAGCACGTTCTTGAGGTTGCCAAAGCGCGTCTTCAGCGACATCACCCGCGTCTCGCGCAGCGAGTCGATGGGCGGGTTGGTCACCTGGCTGAAGTTCTGCCGGAAGAAATGCGACAGCGGCCGATACTGGCCCGACAGCACCGCGGGCGGCGTGTCGTCGCCCATCGAGGCCAGCGCCTCCTTGCCGTCCTCGGCCATGGGCGCCAGCATCTGCTCGATTTCCTCGACCGTATAGCCGGCGGCGATCTGGCGGCGGCGCAGTTCCTCGCCGGTAAAGGACAGTTCCTCGGGCAGGTCGCGCATCACTTCCGAAAGCTGCACCACCTTCTCGATCCATTCGCCGAAGGGCTGGGCCGAGGCGAGGTAGTCCTTGATCTCGCGGTCGTGGTAGAGCTTGCCCTCGGCCATGTCGACGGCGATCATCTGGCCCGGACCCAGCGCGCCCTTCTCGCGCACCGTGGCCTCGGCGACCGGGACCATGCCGGCCTCGGAGCCCGCGATCAGCAGCCCGTCGCCGGTGATGACATAGCGCAGCGGCCGCAGCCCGTTGCGGTCCAGGCCGCCACAGACCCAGCGCCCGTCGGTCATCGCCAGCGCGGCCGGCCCGTCCCAGGGCTCCATGACCGAGTTGCAATAGGCATACATGTCGGCCCAGGCCTGCGGCATGTCGGTGGTGGCCTTGGACCAGGCTTCCGGCACCAGCATGGTCTTGGTCATCGGCGCCGAGCGGCCGGAACGCACCATGACCTCGAACACCGCGTCCAGCGCCGCCGAATCCGAGCTGCCGCCGGGGATGATCGGCTTGATATCCTCGGCCATCTCGCCGAAGGCGCGGCTGGCCATGCGGATCTCGTGGCTGCGCATCCAGTTCGAGTTGCCCTTCAGCGTGTTGATCTCGCCGTTATGGGCCAGCATGCGGAAGGGCTGCGCCAGCCACCATTGCGGGAAGGTGTTGGTGGAATAGCGCTGGTGATAGATCGCGAAGGCCGATTCGAACCGCTCGTCCTTCAGGTCGGGATAGAATTCCGCGACCTGCTCGGCCAGCATCATGCCCTTGTAGATGATCGACCGACAGGACAGCGTGCACAGATACAGCCCGCCGATCTGCGCGGCGATGGCCGCTTTTTCGATGCGGCGGCGGATGATATACAGCTCGCGCTCGAACTGCTCCTGGTCGATGTCCTTTTCGCAGCGGATCAGGATCTGCTCGATCTCGGGGCGGGTGGCATTGGCCTTTTCGCCCAGGACCGAGGTGTTCACCGGCACATGCCGCCAGCCATAGATATAATGGCCCATGCGCAGCACTTCGGATTCGACGATGGTGCGGCAAAGCTCCTGCTGGGCGAAGTTCGTGCGCGGCAGGAAGCACTGGCCCACGGCGATCAGCTTGTTCTGATCCGGCTCGTGCCCGGTGCGGCGCACCTGATCGTAAAAGAACGGCACCGGGATCTGCACATGGATGCCGGCGCCGTCGCCGGTCTTGCCGTCCGCGTCCACCGCGCCGCGGTGCCAGATCGCTTTCAGCGCATTGATGCCGGCATCGACCACCTTGCGGCTGGCCTTGCCGTCCAGGTTCACCACCAGGCCGACGCCGCAAGAGGAATGCTCGTCCTCGGCACGATACAGCGAATGCTGGTCCATCCAGTCGCGGCGGGCCTGTTCCTGCTGTTCCCAGCTCATGTTTTCACAGTCCTTCACGTCCGTGCCCCTTTCAAAAGCTGCCTCACGGCGTCGGCGTCGCGGCCGTTCACCATTTGCAGGTCGCAATCATATTCCGGCGTGGTCGCGCCAAAGCCGGGCTGTCCCGGGAAGGCGAAGGTCACCGGGCTGTCGTTGGTTTCCTGGCGCGCGCCGGTCCAGTCCTCCGAGGTCTCGACCCCGCCATAGAACCGGCGCTGGGCGCGGCTGATGAACTGCTGGCCCTTGCGGGTAATCAGCACGTCGCCCGATTCGCTATAGGTGGTCAGCTCGAACTGCGTCACCTCCAGCGGTACGCCGTCGATCTGCACCGTCTCGCCGGTCAGCCGGTCCTCGCCGACGTGATGCAGCCGCTCGCCATTGTTCGAGCGGGTCCAGAAGTCGAAATCGTCCTTGCCGGTCGCCGCCAGCGTGCTGAATGAGGCGTCGTCCGCCGCGCCCTCCTCCAGCACATCGACCAGCCCGCTGCGCAGGTCGGTGCTTTCCATCCAGCGCGTTTCCTTGTCGATACGCGACTGGTAGGTGGCGCCCTCGCGGGTGAAATAGGTCACCCACTGGTCGCCCGGCGTATCGCCCGAACAGCGGTAATGCTGCGACACCGTGCAGCCGCGGTTCTGCACCGTGATCTCCAGCCGGCAGCCTTCCGGCGGGGCGAAATTCGCCGCCGCCACGGGCAGGGCAGAAAGGGTCAGCAAGCCTGCCGTTCCCGCCGCCAGCACCCAGGCCCGCGCAACGGGCAACGCGCGCAGGCGGTGTACGCGCGGTGTACGGTCCGTGTACGTCCCGTGCATCATGGTCACACCCCCTATTCGGCGGCGACGCGGGCGCTGCCGGCCAGGAAGCCGGCGATGCTGTCGGCGGCCTCGCGGCCGTCGCGGATCGCCCAGACCACCAGGCTGGCGCCACGCACGATATCGCCCACGGCAAAGACGCCGGGCAGGCTGGTCTGGTGCGTCTGGTAATCGGCCTTGATCGTGCCCCAGCGCGTCACTTCCAGCCCCTCGACGCCCCAAAGCCGCGGCAGCTCCTCGGGCTCGAAACCCAGCGCCTTGATGACCAGGTCGGCCGGCTCGTCGTAATCGGCGCCCTCGATCAGCTCCGGCGACTGCCGGCCGCTGACGTCCGGTGCGCCCAGCCGCATCTTCTGCACCCGGACCGAGGCGATGGCGGGCAGCCCGTCCACATCGACCTCTTGCGCGACCATCGCCTCGCCGGTGACATGGCCGCTGAACGAGCCGGGGGCGGAAAGCCACACGAATTCAACGCCTTCTTCCTCGGCGTTCTGCACTTCGCGCTGGCTGCCCGGCATGTTGGCGCGGTCGCGGCGATACAGGCACTTGACCGATTGCGCGCCTTGGCGGATGGCGGTGCGCACGCAGTCCATGGCGGTGTCGCCGCCGCCGATCACCACGACGCGCTTGCCGCGGGCGTTCAGCTCGCCATCCTCGTAATCGGGGATCTCGTCGCCCAGATCGACCCGGTTCGAGGCGGTCAGATAGTCCAGCGCCCGCACCACGCCGCGCGCCTCGGCATTGTCGATGTCCAGGTCACGGGTCTTGTAGACGCCGGTCGCGATCAGCACCGCATCATGCTTGCCGCGGATGGCGTCGAAGCTGATGTCCTCGCCGACATTGGCGTTCAGCACGAATTCCACGCCGCCGTCGCGCAGCAGCTGGTTGCGGCGCTCGACCACGGATTTCTCCAGCTTGAAGCCGGGGATGCCATAGATCAGCAGCCCGCCGGCGCGGTCGTGGCGGTCATAGACCGTGACCTGATAGCCCATGCGGCGCAGCCGGTCGGCGGCGGCCAGCCCGCCCGGGCCGGCGCCGATGATGCCAATGGATTCAGCGCGTTCCACCACCGGGGCGGCGGGCTGGACCCAGCCCATCTCCCAGGCGGTGTCGGTGATGTATTTCTCGATCGCGCCGATGGTGACGGTGCCGTGGCCGGATTGCTCGATGACGCAATTGCCCTCGCACAGCCGGTCCTGCGGGCAGATGCGGCCGCAGATCTCGGGGAACGTGTTGGTTTCCTGGCTGCGGAAATAGGCCTCTTGCGTGCGGCCCTCGGCGGTCAGGCGCAACCAGTCCGGGATGTTGTTATGAAGCGGGCAATGGCTCTGGCAATAGGGCACGCCGCATTGGCTGCAGCGGCTGGCCTGTTCCTTGGCCTTGGCGTCGGCAAACTCGCGATAGATCTCGTGGAAGTCTTCCGAGCGGGTCGCCGCGTCACGCTTTTCGGGCATCTCGCGCCCGATGGTGACGAATTTGAGCATCTTTTGCGTGGCCATGGCTGCGCGTCCTTCGATCACGAGGAGTATGAGAGCCTGATAAAACAGGCCGCAGCCGATTAAAAGTCAGCTAGGCTGACCTAATTAACGATTTCTGGCGCCCGCCAGCAGATTTTCTTGCTGCGAGTGCGGAAAATAGGTCAGCGCATCTTACCAACCTGCCTGCAAAGCCAGCAGAACCAGGGCGCCGACCACGATTCGCCACCAGGCGAAGAACGCATAGCCATGCGCCGAGACGTAATTCAGCAGCCCGCGCACCACGACCACGGCCGCCAAGAAGGCGCAGACGAAGCCGACGACGATATTGCCCGCCGCCGCCGCGTCCAGGATGTCGCGGTTCTTGTAGAGGTCATAGACAAAGGCGCCCAGCATCGTGGGCATGGACAGGAAAAAGCTGAATTCCGCGGCAGAACGCTTGTCGGCGCCCAAAAGCAGGGCACCGACGATGGTCGCCCCGGAACGCGAGACGCCGGGAATCATCGCCAGGCACTGGATGAAGCCGATCTTCACCGCCATCGGCAGCGGGAAATCCTCGGCCGCGTGATAGCGCGGCCGGGTCGCCATGCGGTCCACGAACAGCAGCACCACCCCGCCCAGGATCAGCATGCTGGCGATCAGCAGCGGGGTTTCGAACAGGATCTCCTTGATGACCTTGTGCGCCAGCACACCGATCACCACGGCGGGCAGGAAGGCCAGCAGGACCGCCAGGATGAAGCGGCGCGCCTTGGGATCATGCGGCGCGCTGGAGAAGATGCGCCACAGCTTGCCGGCATAGACCCCCAGGATCGCCAGGATGGCGCCCAGCTGGATCAGCACCTCGAAGGCGCGTCCGGGCGAGTCGAAGCCCAGGAAATGCCCGGCCAGCAGGACGTGGCCGGTCGAGGACACGGGAATGAACTCGGTCAGCCCTTCCAGCAGGCCGAGGGCGGCGGCGACGATGGTGTTGTGTTCCATCAGTTGTCGCGCAGGTTCTTCGCCGTGGCGGTGATCGCGTCATATTGGCCCGAGGGCCGGAAGCGCCACAGGTATTCCGCGATCACGGCCGGGGCCGCGGTCGGCTGGATGCCCAGATCGGCAAAGGTGCGGATGCCTTGGTCTTGGCCGACGCGGTTCGCCAGCCGCAGCGTGCGCGCCTGGTCGCGGGTCAGCAGCCGGTTGGTCAGCAGCCCGCCGACCGCGACCTGGCCCGCATCCAGCACCCCGCCCATGATCCCGGCCAGGACATGCGGCAGGCCGACGATCAGCCGGCGCCGGTCGGTGGCCGTCAGCACCTGTTGCGCGATGTCGCGCATGGTCAGCACGTCCGGCCCGCCCAGTTCGTAGATGCCGGGCGGCGCCTCACCCGCGGCGGCCAGGGCGGCGGCGCGGGCCACGTCCTCGACATAGACTGGCTGCACCGGCGTGTTCGCGCCCGGCACGACCAGGATCGGTCCCAGCCGGGTCATGGCCGCGATGCGGTTGTAGAACCGGTCGTCCGAACCGAAGATGATCGACGGCCGCAGGATCACCGCATCGGGGCGCTGCGCCAGCACCTCGGCCTCGCCCCGGCCCTTCGAGGCGGCGTAGCGGCTGGTCGAATCCGGGTCCGCGCCCAGGGCCGAGACATGCACGAAATGCCTGACGCCCTGCTGGGCGGCGATACGGGCGATGCGGCCCGCGGCCTCTTCGTGGATGGCCTGGAAGGTGTTCTTGCCCTCGCGCACCATGATGCCGACGCAGTTGATCACCGCATCCGCATCGGTCATGCAGGCGGTGACGGAAAGGTCGTCGCGCACGTTGCAGGGCACCGGCTCGACCTGGCCGGGAGCGCCGTAGGTGCGCACGACGCCGGCCTGGTTCGGGCGGCGGACGGCGACGCGGATGCGCCAGCCCTGCTGGGCCATGGTTCGGGCGATCTGCCGCCCCAGGAATCCAGACCCGCCATAGATGGTGACAAGTTTGGTTGCGGACATGGCTCTCGCTCCTATGCGTGGCGTGCTTGTCCGTTCAATACCCAAGCCCACCGCCAGCGGCAAGCCGTAGCCCCGCCGCGACCGCATCCGCGACCCGCAGCGCATTGGCGGCGATGGTCAGGCTGGGGTTGACCCCGTTCGAGGTCGGCATGAACGAGCTGTCGGCCACATAGAGGTTTTCCACCCCGTGCAGCCGGCAGTCGCGGTCCAGCACGCTGGTCCGGGGATCGTCGCCGAAGCGCAGCGTGCCGCAGGGATGGGCGAAGTTCAGCTGTGGGGCCGCGCCCATGAACATGGCGCGATGCGGCCGGAACGCCTTGCGCATCGCCTTGCGGAAGGCGGCGCGGCGGCTGCGCAGCTCGTCAGAGATGTCATAGTGGAACCGCAGCCGGTCGGGGTCGTCGGCATCGGGCAGCACCCGGTTCTGGGCATAGGGCAGGTCCTCGAGCACGCCGACGAACAGCTTGGCGCGGCCCAGCATCCGCGCCGCGACCATGGCGGGGATGCGCATGCCGTGACGCAGCGGGCGCAGCCGGCGCAGCGGCGACTGGTCGAAGCGGCCGTGCAGCGCATGCAGGATCTCGCCGAAACCGGCGCTCAGCCCCATGGATTGCACGGTGCCGAAGCGCTGGCCCTCCATGAAATACAGGTCGCGCAGGCTGATCGAGCGCGTCGCCTCCTCCCGGCCGCGCCCGGCCCAGATCGCGATGATCTCGGACAGGTGGAACATCAGGTTGCGCCCGACCAGCCCGCTGCGGTTGCCAAGCCCCTCGGGCCAGGCCTCGGCCGCCGAGTTGAGCAGCAGCGCCGGCGATGCCAGCCCGCCCGCCGCGAGCACGTAGCGCCGGGCGCGCAGGGTGAAGTCCTGCCCCGCGCGCCGGCAGGTCAGGGCCTGGACCCGGCCGGCATCGGCCTCGATCCGGGTGACGGTGCAGCGGTCGATCAGCGCGGCGCGCCCGGTCTCCAGCGCCGGCAGCACGCCGGCCGTGCGGCCGTCCATCTTGCAGCGCCGCGCGCAGCGCCGGCCGAAGCAGTTCTCGCAGCCGGGCAGGAAGCGCGCCGCCATATGGGTGCGATAGGGGTGCATGCCGGCGCGGCGCAGGTCCTGCATCAGCGCCGCATCCGAGGCCGGCAGCGGCAGCACCGGCGCCAGCAGCGCGGCACCGTTCGGGGCCAGCGGATCGACCTCGCCATTGATGTGGAAATAGCGCTCGGCCAGTTCGAACCAGGGCCGCATCTCGTCATAGCCGACGGGCCAGCCGCCGGTGGGATGCGGATGGCCGTCGCTGTCGTCCAGGTCGTGCCGCTCGGGCCGTTCCAGGGTCGCGGCGTAATAGGCCGAGGTGCCGCCGACACCGGCGCCGATCATGCCGTCGAGCTCGCACCAGGCGCCGTCGAGCTCCGCCTCGAGCAGCCGGGGCCAGGCGCCGTTGGCAAGCCGTTCGTCGGGGTCGCGGGTCTCGATCCCCAAGGCGGGCAGGGCGGCGTCGCCCAGGTCGGGGCCCTTTTCCAGGTAGAGCACGGAAAGCCCCTGTTCGGCCAGGCGCCGTCCGGCCGTGCCGCCGCCCACGCCGGTGCCGATCACGATGGCATCCCATTCGCGGCTTATGAGGTCATCCATGATGGTCCGTTCGACTGGGGCACAGGCAACATTATACGGGTTGTGAAGCCCTTCTAATCCCGCCGGGATTTGCCCGGCAAGCTGGCCGAATGGACAGGCCCGGACGGGGTGCGCGGCCGGCCCGGCAAGGCCCGGATGCGGGGTCTTTCGGGGCGGGCGAAAAAAGATTTGCGCGGCGCGAAGATTTTCTCCGAACCCCCGTTGACACCCCCCGCGGCTGGCCTTAATCACCCGGCTTACGCGACCTGCCCAGGTGGCGGAATTGGTAGACGCGCACGGTTCAGGTCCGTGTGCCGCAAGGCGTGGAGGTTCGAGTCCTCTCCTGGGCACCAAAATAAAAACCGCGCAAGCCTTTGGGTTTGCGCGGTTTTTGTTTTCTGCCCGCGCTGATTGCCAAGCCCGCGCCGGTGGCGCGGTCGCGTGGGTATTTGAAGAGCAAAGAAGCCGGGCAAGGCCGTGATGCCGGCCGGGCCGGAGCGGAAAGGGGCAGGCGATGATTCCACGGTTCGGACCACCGCCGGGGGCGCGGGACTATCGCTTGCGCCCGGGGGCCTATGCGCTGCTGATCCGCGGCGATGCGGCGCTGCTGACGTTCCAGCGCGCGCCGGTGCCCGAGTTCCAGCTGCCCGGTGGCGGTATCGATCCCGGCGAATCGCCGCTTTGCGCCCTGCATCGCGAGGTGGCCGAGGAGACCGGCTGGAGCATCGGCGGCTGCCGGCGCCTGGGTGCCTATCGCCGGTTCTGCTTCATGCCGGATTACGGATTCTGGGCCGAGAAGCTGTGCTCGGTCTGGATCGCCCGGCCGGTGCTGCGCCGCGGTCCGCCCCGCGAGGCCGGGCATGAGGCGCGTTGGGTGCCGCTGGACCAGGTCGCGCGGCTGTTGCCCGATCCCGGCGGGCGGGCCTTCGTGACCGCGGCCTTGCAGCGCGGTGTCAGGGATCAGCCGCGCGGCTGATCCAGCGACGTGACGGGCCCGCGCCGCTCGATCAGCACGGCCGAGATGTCGTCGTTGCGCTGGCCGCCGGCGTAATTCGCGGCCGACCAGCAGATCGATTCCAGCAGCGCGTCGCCCCGCAGCAGGGCGTTGGTGCGCAGGATGGCCTGAAGCCCCTCTTCGCCCAGCGGCTCGCCGCGGGCATTCTCGGCCTCGGTCAGCCCGTCCGAGGCGATGAACAGCCGGTCGCCGGGGTGCAGGAACAGCTGCACCTCTTCGTATTCGGCATGGTCGAAGACGCCGACCGGCAGCCCGCCGCCGCCGATCCGCTCCATGCTGCCGTCGGCGCGTTGCAGGACCGGATGGGGATGGCCGGCCTGCACCAGCCGCAGCCGGCCACTGAGGAAATCCAGGTCGGCATAGACCATGGTGAAATAGGAATCGGTGCGCAATTCCTGGATCATCAGGGTGTTGAGCAGGCGCAGGATCTCGGCCGGGGGATGGGCATCGTAGAGGCCAAGCTCGGTGATGCGCAGCGCGACATTGTGGTCGGTGGCGCCCGAAAGCAGCGCCGCCAGCCGGGCGCTGAGCAGTGCCGCCGCCACGCCATGGCCAGCCACGTCCAGCGCGAACATGCCGACGCGCCGGGCATTGATCGGGAAGAAGCCGACCAGGTCGCCGCCGATCTGGCCGGCCGGGCGCATCAGCAGCGACAGTTCGAAATCGCCGAAATGGCCGTGCCTTTCGCGCACCAGCCCCTGCTGCAGGCGCCGCGCCTCGCGCAGGTCGCGGTCGATGGCGGCCTGGGTCTCGCGCAGCTGGTCCAGCGTGTCGCGCAGCTGGGCATTGGTGCTGCGCAGGCTTTCCTCCATGCGCAGGATGCGCTCGCTGGCGGAAAGCCGGGCCAGCAGTTCCGCCCCCGACACCGGCTTGGTCATGAATTCATCCGCGCCAGCGCGCAGCCCTTCGGCAATGTCCTTCTTGTCGTTGCGCGAGGTCAGCAGGATGAAATAGCCGTAGCGGTCGGATTGCATGTCCCTGAACTGGCGGCAGAATTCCAGCCCGGTCTGCCCCGGCATCATCCAATCCGAGATCACGATGTCCGGCCGGCGGTCCAGGCAGATCCGCATCGCCTCTTCGCCGCTGGCGGCCTCGACCACGTGATAGCCGGCGCGGATGAGCTGCACCGCCAGCGTGCGCCGTTGCGCCCGGCTGTCGTCGACAAGCAGGACCAGCCGCGAATTATGCGGAATCGACTTCACGGCCTGGCTGTCGAGGATCATCATGCCCCCGGTCTAACCCGCCGAGCTGAAGACTCCGTTAATCCTGACAATTTTCGCGATTAACACGCCAGAGATGAAATTGCTGCTAAGCTGGCCGCATGATTCTTGCAAAGGTTGTCCATGCTGGATTGGGACCGCATCAACGAACTGCGCGCCGAGGTCGGGGACGACGAGTTCCAGCTGATCCTCGAGCTGTTTCTCGACGAGGTCGAGGGCGTGCTCATGCGCCTGTCGCGGCGCAATGCCCTGCGGCTGGAGACCAACCTGCATTTCCTGAAGGGTTGCGCCTGGAACCTGGGTTTTTCCGACTTCGGCAATCTCTGCGACCAAGGTGAACGCATCGCAGCGGGGGGGCGGCCGATGCAGGTCGACACCCCCGGCCTGCTGCAAAGCTATTCTGAATCGAAGCGGGCGCTGATGCGCGGGCTGGAGGCCGATGCCTGCCCCGTCCGGACCAGCATGCGCCGCGCCTGAAGGGGGAGGGGTCGGGCCAGGATCAGATCAGGAATTCCGCCAGCACCGGGTCGCGGGTGATGTCGCGATAGCCGATGCCCGCCGCCTCCAGCCGGGCGCGCAGGCTGTCCAGGTTCTCGGGCCGGGTGGTCTCGATGCCGATCAGGATCGAGCCGAAGTTGCGCGCCGATTTCTTCAGGTATTCGAACCGGGCGATGTCATCCTCGGGGCCGAGCAATTGCAGGAAGTCGCGCAGCGCGCCGGGGCGTTGCGGCATGCGCAGGATGAAATAACGCTTCAGGCCCGAGAAACGCTGCGCGCGTTCCTTGACCTCGGGCAGGCGCTCGAAGTCGAAATTGCCGCCCGAGCAGAGGCAGACCACGCGCTTGCCGGCGAGGTCGGGCATGTCGCGCAGCACGTCCACCGCCAGCGCGCCGGCGGGTTCCAGCACGATGCCCTCGATATTGAGCATATCGAGCATGGTGGCGCAGATGCGATCCTCGGGCGCGGGATGGACCTGCGCGGCCGAGAAGCGTTTCAGCGCCGCGAAGGGCAGGTCGCCGATCCGCGCCACGGCGGCGCCGTCGACGAAATTGTCCACCGCCGGCAGGGTGACCTGGGCGCCGGTCAGCAGCGCCTCGCGCAGGCTGGCGCCGCCCTCGGGTTCGGCAAAGGCCACTTCGGTGCGGGGGGCGAGCTCGGCCAGAAGGCTCGTCACGCCGGCCGCCAACCCGCCGCCGCCCACCGGCAGCACGACCAGGTCGGGCGCCCGGCCCAACTGGTCCAGCAGCTCCAGCCCGACGGTCGCCTGGCCCTCGATGATATCGGGGTCGTCGAAGGGCGACAGGAAGGTGGCCCCGTCCCGGCGCGCGAATTCCTGCGCGGCGGCCAGGGTCTGGTCGAAATAATCGCCGGTCAGCACGATCTCGACGGCGCCGCCGCCGAAAATCCGGGTCTTGGCGATCTTCTGCTGCGGCGTGGTCACCGGCATGAAGATGGTGCCGCGCGCACCGAAATGCCGGCAGGCGAAGGCCATGCCCTGGGCGTGGTTTCCAGCGCTGGCGCAGACGAAATGGCTGGCCCCGCCCCGCGCCACGATCTTGCGCATGGCGTTGAAGGCGCCGCGCAGCTTGTAGCTGCGCACCGGCGTCAAGTCTTCGCGTTTCAGCCAGATCTCGGCGCCATAGCGGGCCGAGAGGTGGTCGTTCTTCTGAAGCGGGGTCGGCTCGAAGAGGTCGCGCAGCGCGATCCCTGCCTGGCGGACAGAGGCGGCAAAGTTTTCCATGCGCGGGCAATGGCGCGAAAGTCGTGTCTTGACAAGAGGGAAGGTCAGATCGCCGGGCGGTCGCGATGGCTGGCGTAGATCGCCGTCAGCAGGCTGATGCCAAGGATCGCCGCGAATCCTCGGACCAGCAGCAAGAGCGCCAGCAGGGCCGAACTGCCCAGGGTCAGGTCGATACCGGCAAGAAAGGACAGCAGGCCGGGTTCCAGCAGCACCCAGATCAGATGCGCCAGTTCGGACAGCGCCACGATCAGCAGCGCCAGGGCGATCATCAGCGGCTGCGTGCCCTGTTGCTGGCCGAACCCCTCGCCGTAGCTGCGGCCGATGGCCAGGCCGGGCAGCGGGCCGGCCAGCCGCAGCGCCATCGCATAGACCACGGCGGCGGGCAGGACCCGGGCCAGGAACAGGACGCGCCCGGGGTGGGTCGACTGGCCCGCCAGCTGCACGAGGACCAGCATGAACGGGATCAGGATCGCCAGGCAGAGCAGGACGATCAGCAGCAATCCCAACGCGTAGCGCGCCGTTTCGCGCAGGTGCAGCCGCGGCAGGACGCCGAAGCGTTCGCCCAGCAGGACGTGGCGGTGGAAGTTGACGGCCGCCCAGCTCGCCAGCAGAAGCTGCTGCAACCCCGTCAGCCCCAGCAGGACGGCGATCACCATAGGGCTGGAAAGACCCGCCTGCGCCGTCAGGACCATGGACAGGACCAGCGACAGGATGCCGATCAGCGTCGGCAGGCCCAGTATGCGCAGGGTCTGGCCGGGACGGCGCAGCACCTGCTGCAGGGTCGCTGCGGGAATGCGCAGGATCTTCATCGAATTTCCTTGTCCAATGCGGGGATGATTAGGTGGGCCTTCCCCTTGTGACAAGGCGGGAAACGTCCTATTCCCCTCCGAAATTCCACGAAGGGTTAACCGCATGTCCGACGCGCCGAAGAAAGTCGTCCTTGCCTATTCGGGCGGGCTCGACACCTCGATCATCCTGAAATGGCTGCAGACCGAATATGGCTGCGAGGTCATCACCTTCACTGCCGACCTCGGCCAGGGCGAAGAGCTGGACCCGGCGCGCAAGAAGGCCGAGCTTCTGGGCATCCGCCCCGAAAACATCCACATCGAGGACCTGCGCGAGGAATTCGTGCGCGACTTCGTCTTCCCGATGTTCCGCGCCAATGCGGTCTATGAGGGGCTCTATCTGCTCGGCACCTCGATCGCGCGGCCGCTGATCTCGAAGCGGCTGGTCGAACTCGCGCATCAGCATGGCGCCGATGCCGTGGCCCATGGCGCCACCGGCAAGGGCAACGACCAGGTGCGCTTCGAACTCAGCGCCTATGCGCTGGACCCGGCGATCAAGGTAATCGCGCCCTGGCGGATCTGGGACCTGACCTCGCGCACCAAGCTGATCGAATTCGCCGAGGCGAACCAGATCCCGATCGCCAAGGACAAGCGCGGCGAGGCGCCCTTCAGCGTCGACGCGAACCTGCTGCACACCTCGTCCGAGGGCAAGGCGCTGGAAAACCCGGCCGAGGAAGCCCCCGACTATGTCTATCAGCGCACCGTCAACCCCGAGGATGCGCCGGACACGCCGGAATATATCGAGATCACCTTCGAGCAGGGCGATGCGGTCGCGATCAACGGCCAGGCGCTGTCGCCGGCGACGATCCTGACCGACCTGAACGAATACGGCCGCAAGCACGGCATCGGCCGGCTCGACTTCGTGGAAAACCGCTTCGTCGGCATGAAGTCGCGCGGCATCTACGAAACCCCCGGCGGCACCATCCTGCTGGAGGCGCATCGCGGCATCGAGCAGATCACCCTGGACAGCGGCGCGGGCCATCTCAAGGACTCGATCATGCCGCGCTATGCCGAGCTGATCTACAACGGCTTCTGGTTCAGCCCCGAGCGCGAGATGCTGCAGGCCCTGATCGACAAGTCGCAAGAGCATGTCAGCGGCACGGTGCGGCTGAAGCTCTACAAGGGCTCGGTCGCCTGCGTCGGCCGCTGGTCGGATCATTCGCTCTACAGCGAAAAGCACGTGACCTTCGAGGAGGACGCCGGCGCCTATGACCAGAAGGACGCGGCGGGCTTCATCAAGCTGAACGCGCTGCGGCTGAAGCTGGTGGCGAACCGCAACGCCCGCTTCAAGTAGGCGACGATCAGGCCGTGGCCCCGTGCCGCGGCCTTTTTCCTGCCGGAACGCGCGGCCGTCCCGCTGCGTTGCCCCCGCAAACGGAGGGCAAAGCCATGACAATTCCGAAAAACACCATCTGCCTGTGGTATGACAAGGATGCCGAGGCGGCGGCGCGGTTCTATGCCGAGACCTTTCCCGACAGCGCGGTGACGGCGGTGCGCCATGCGCCGGGCGACTATCCCTCGGGCAAGGCGGGCGACGTGCTGACCGTCGAGTTCACCGTGCTGGGCATCCCCTGCGTCGGCCTGAACGGCGGCCCGGTCTTCAAGCACAACGAGGCGTTTTCATTCCAGGTCGCGACCGCGGACCAGGAGGAAACCGACCGCTACTGGAACGCCATCGTCGGCAATGGCGGACGGGAAAGCGAATGCGGCTGGTGCAAGGACCGCTGGGGCATCTCGTGGCAGATCACGCCCCGCACGCTGCTCGAGGCGATGGCGGCGGGCGGCGACGAGGCGAAGCGCGCCTTCGACGCGATGATGACGATGCAAAAGATCGACGTGGTGACCATCGACGCGGCCCGGCGCGGCTGAAGCCGCTTTCCTTTGCGGGCCGGCCGCGTCAGGATGCGGCCATGACCCAGACGCCCCGCCCCGCCCGCATCGCCATCGTCACCGTCTCGGACCGCGCCAGCCGCGGCGAATATCAGGACAAGGGCGGCCCGGGCGCCGAGGACTGGCTGCGCGCCACCGTCACCACGCCGATGCAGATCAGCCGCACCATCATCCCCGACGGCCGCGAGACCGTGGCCGCGACCCTGCGCATGCTGTGCGACCAGGGCACCGACCTGATCCTGATCACCGGTGGCACCGGCCCGGCGCCGCGCGACCAGACGCCCGAGGCCATGGCCGATGTCATGGAAAAGGAACTGCCCGGCTTTGGCGAGGAGATGCGCCGCGCCAGCCTGCGCGAGGTGCCGACCGCGATCCTGTCGCGCCAGACCGCCGGCATCCGCGGCGCTACGCTGATGATCACCATCCCCGGCAAGCCCTCGGCCATCGCCACCTGCCTCGACGCGGTCTTTGCCGCGGTGCCCTATTGCCTGGACCTGATCGGCGCCGGCTTCATCGACACCGACCCGGCCCGGATCAAGGCCTTTCGTCCCAAGGCCTAGGCATTCGCCAGCCGCAGATCGGCGGGCAGCGAGTGATCCGCCACCGTCTCGGCATTGGCCAGGTCGTTCTCCAGATGCGCCAGCACCTCGGCCGGCGACTGGCCCAGGCCCTGCCAGCGCGCCGTCAGCCGGCGGCGCAGCTCTTCGGCGGGCACGTCCAGCATGACCGACAGATCCCAAAGCCCGGCCAGTTCACGCCAGGGCGCGCGGTCCAAGAGCAGATAATTGCCCTCGACTACCACCAGCCTCGCCTGCTCCTCGACGCGCCCGGCGCCGGCGACTGCCAGGTCGCGGTCGCGGTCGAAGACCGGATAGACCACCGCGCCGCCCTGCTTCAGGCGGCGGATCAGGGCGACGAAACCCTCGGCGTCGAAGGTTTCGGGCGCCCCCTTGCGCGCCCGCAGCCCGTCCCGGTCCAGCAGCCGGTTGTCCAGGTGAAACCCGTCCATCGGCACCAGCACCGCCCCCGGCACGGCGGCGACGAGCCCCTCGGCCAGGGTGGATTTCCCCGACCCCGGCGCCCCCACGATGGCCACCAGCCGCCTGCCCGCGCCCAGCCGCGCCACCTGATCGAGTATTTCTTTCATGCACAAATATCCCGGGGGGAGTCCGCAGGACGGGGGGCAGCGCCCCCCTATCCCTCGACGCTCAGGCGGCCTCGGCCACTTCGTCCGGCACCTTGGCGCCGGTCATGAAGGCCACCGCATCCGACATGGAATAATCCTGCGGCCGGATCACGCAGAGCCGCCGGCCCAGGCGATGGATGTGGATGCGATCCGCCACCTCGAACACATGCGGCATGTTGTGGCTGATCAGGATGATCGGGATGCCGCGCGAGCGCACGTCGCGGATCAGCTCCAGCACCCGCCGGCTTTCCTTGACCCCCAGCGCCGCCGTCGGCTCGTCCAGGATCACCACCTTGGAGCCGAAGGCCGCGGCGCGGGCCACGGCGACGCCCTGGCGCTGGCCGCCCGACAGCGTCTCGACCGCCTGGTTGATGTTCTGGATCGTCATCAGCCCCAGCTCGGTCAGCTTCTCGCGGGCGAATTTCTCCATCGCCGGACGGTCGAGCTGGCGCAGCAGGCTGCCCATGATCCCGGGCTTGCGCAGCTCGCGGCCCATGAACATGTTGTCGGCGATCGACAGGGCAGGGGACATGGCCAGCGTCTGGTAGACGCATTCGATGCCATGGCCGCGCGCCTCCAAGGGGCTGGCGAAGCGCACCGGCTTGCCGTCCAGCATGATCTCGCCCTCATCGGGCTGCACCGCGCCCGACAGCGCCTTGATGAGGCTGGATTTCCCCGCGCCATTGTCGCCGATCACCGCCAGGATCTCGCCCGGCATCAGGTCGAAGTCGCAGTTGTTCAGCGCCGTCACCTTGCCATAGCGCTTGACCAGGCCGCGGGCCTTCAGAAGCGGTTCTTCAGTCATGCCGATGCCTTTCTGATCCATTGGTCCACCGCCACGGCGAGGATGATGAGCATGCCAATCAGGAAAAAGGTCCATTGCGGGTCGGTGCCGACCATCTTCAGCCCCATCTCGAACACGCCGACGATCAGCGCGCCGAAGAACATGCCGACGATGGACCCGCGCCCGCCGAACAGGCTGATGCCGCCGATCACCACCGCGGTGATGGACTGGATATTGCCCAGCTGCCCGGTCGAGGCCGAGGGCGAGACCGAGCCGAAGCGGCCGATCATCACCCAGCCCGCGATGGCGCAGAACAGGCCGGCCAGCGCATAGACCTGGATCAGGATGCGCTTGGTGCGCACCCCCGCCAGCTCCGCCGCATCCGGGTCGTCGCCCACGGCATAGACATGGCGGCCCCAGGCGGTATGGCGCAGCACATAGGCCAGGATGGCGACCAGCGCGACCATCAGGAAGACCGCGAAAAGCACCTTGACCCCGCCCGGCTGGATAGATTTGCCCCAGAATTGCAGGGCCGGCGCCTCGGCGGCGATGGCCGACGAGCGGATCGTTTCGTTGGCGGAATAGATGTAGTTCGCCGCCAGGATGATCTGCCAGGTGCCCAGCGTCACGATGAAGGGCGGCAGCTTGACCTTGGCCACCAGCCAGCCGTTGGCAAAGCCCATGGCGGTGCCAAGCGCCAGGCCCGCGGCGATGGAAAGCGGCGCCGGGATGCCGTAGCGAAAGGTGAACTGCCCCATCAGCACCGAGGAGAACACCGCGATGGCGCCGACCGACAGGTCGATGCCGGCGGTCAGCACCACCAGCGACTGCGCGCAGCCCAGGATGCCGACGATGGCGATCTGCTGCAGGATGGTGGACAGCGTTACCGCCTTGAAGAAGTTCGGCGACAAGAGGCCGAAGATGACCAGCGCCACCACCAGCACGATCATCGGCACTGCCGAGGGCGTCATGTGCAGCCAATGCTGCAGGCGCTTCAGCGCGCTTTTCTGTTCCTGGAACTCGGCAACCTTTTCCGAGGCGCCCGCCAGGCCCTCCTCGTAGCTGGTGGCCGTCTTTGCATCCGATGACATGGACGGTCTTCCCCCCCTTGCGAGGCGCCAGCCGGCGCCGCTTGCCTGCGGTGGGTGGGACGCACCGCGCCCCACCCGGCGATTCAGGTGGCGATCAGCCCCAGCACAGCTCGGCGCCCTTGGCGCTGTCGATCGACTCGACGCCCTCGGCCGGCTTGTCGGTGACCAGCGCCACGCCGGTGTCGGTGAAGTCCTTGCCCTCGGTCGCGGCCGGCCTGGTGCCGTCCTTGGCAAAGGCGGCGATGGCCTCGATGCCCTGGGCGGCCATGGCCAACGGATATTGCTGCGAGGTGGCGCCGATCACGCCGTCCTTGACGTTCTGCACGCCTGGGCAGCCGCCATCGACCGACACGATCAGCACGTCCTTTTCGCGGCCGACGGCCTTCAGCGCCTCATAGGCGCCGGCGGCGGCGGGCTCGTTGATCGTATAGACCAGGTTGATGTCGGGATCCTTGGCCAGCAGCGATTCCATCGCCGTCAGCCCGCCTTCCTCGTTGCCCGAGGTGACCTCGTGGCCGACGATGCGCGGGTCGGTCTCGTCGCCCCATTTCGCCGGATCGCCCAGCTCGACGCCGAAGCCCTGCAGGAAGCCCTGGTCGCGCAGTACGTCGACCGAGGGCTGCGAGATGGCCAGGTCCAGCATGGCGATCCTGGCCTCCGCCGCCTTGTCGCCCAGGGTTGCCTTGGCCCATTGCCCGATCAGCTCGCCCGCCTTGAAGTTGTCGGTGGCGAAGGTCGCATCGGCGGCGTCGATCGGGTCCAGCGGCGTATCCAGCGCGATGACCAGCAGGCCGGCGTCGCGCGCGGCCTTGACCGCATCGACTATGGCCTTGGTGTCCGAGGCGGTGATCAGGATGCCCTTGGCGCCATCGGCCACGCAGGCCTCGACCGCCGCCACCTGGCCCTCGTGGTCGCCGTCGATCTTGCCGGCATAGGCCTTCAGCTCCAGCCCCAGCTCCTGAGCCTTGGCCGCGGCGCCTTCCTTCATCTTCACGAAGAAGGGGTTGGTGTCGGTCTTGGTGATCAGGCAGGCGCTGTCGGCCTGTGCCATGCCGGCGATCATCGTCAGGGCCGAGCCCGCCAGCACCGCGCGCAGCAGTTTCGTCTTGCTCATCTGGTCTTTCCTCCTCTGGGCGGGTTTCCCGTCCGCTCCTCCGACTAAAAGCTGCCTTATCGGATGGGGGCTTGTCAATAAATCAATTTCGTTGATTTATATGCGGGGGAGGATGTGACCATGACCAATGCCATGCCTGCGGCGGCGGTGCCGCAACGGTCGCGCAGCCATAACGAGCGGCTGATCCTGTGGCTGATTCGCCGCAACGGGCCGATGCCGCGCGCGGCCCTGGCCCAGGCCACCGGGCTTTCCGCCCAGGCCGTGACCAATATCACCCGCGAACTGATCGCCGACGGATTGCTGGATGCGGGGGGCGAGCGGCAGCGCGGCAAGGTCGGCCAGCCGCTGTTGCCGCTGGCCTTGGCGCCGGACGGGGCGCTGTTCCTGGGCCTCAAGGTCGGGCGCCGGGTGGCCGAGCTGGTGCTGGTCGACTTCGCCGGCCAGATCAGGCAGATGCGCACGCTGCCCCATGCCTTTCCGCAGCCCGATGCGATCCGGGACTTCGCGGTCTCGGCCAGTGCCGAGCTGCTGGCCGGGCTGACCGAAGCGCAGCGTGCGCGGCTGTCGGGCATGGGCATCGCCAGCCCGTTCTACCTGTGGGACTGGGCGCGCGAGATGGCGCCTTGGCGCGGCCGCGACCTGCGCGAGGAACTGGCCCGGGCGCTGGACCTGCCGGTCTGGCTGGAAAACGACGGCTCCTGCGCCTGCGGGGCCGAGATGATGTTCGGCACCGAGGATCTGCCCGAGGATTTCCTGTATTTCTACCTCGCGCATTTCGGCGGCGGCGGCGTGGTGCTGGACGGCCGGCTGCGGCTGGGGCCGTCGCGCAATGCCGGCGCCATGGGCTCGTTCCCGGTGCCGGGCGGCCAGCAATTGCTGGACGTGGCCTCGGTCTCGACGCTGGAATCGCGGCTGGGGCGCGAACTGCCGCTGGAGGACGAGGCCTGGGACCTGCCGCCGGCTACCCGACGGCAATGGCTGGACGAATCGGCGCGGGTGCTGTCCCATGCGGCGCTGGGAACGGTGGCCGCGCTGGACCTGCCGCTGGTGGTGATCGACGGCGCCATGCCCGCCACCCTGCGCGACGCGCTGGTCGCGGCAACGGCAGAGGCGCTGGCCGGCACGCGCCACCACGGCGTCACCTTGCCCGCGGTGCGCGCCGGCACCCTGGGGCGGCGGGCCCGCACGCTGGGCGCGGCGGCGCTGCCGCTTGGCGCGGGCTTCATGCCCGGCGGCACCTTCGCGGCGCCGCGTCCGCCGCGGCTCGGGCAGGAAACCGAAGGGGCGCAACCGCGTTCCGGGGATGACAGGTGAAGAAAGGAAGCCGCGGCCATGGCCGACGATCCATACAAGGCGCTGGGCCTGGCAAGGACCGCCACGCAGGACGAGATCAAGAAGGCCTATCGCAAGATCGCCAAGACCGATCACCCGGACCTGAATCCCGACCCCGCCGCGCATGAACGCTTTAAGGCCGCTTCCTCGGCCTATGACCTGCTGAAGGATCCCGAGCAGCGTGCCCGCTTCGACAAGGGCGAGATCGACGCCCAGGGGCAGGAGCGGCCGCAGCGGCATTACTACCGCGAATATGCCGAGCAGGGCGACAACCCCTATCGCCAGAGCCACGGCTTCGAGGACTTCTCGGACGTATTCTCGGACCTGTTCGGCCAGCGGGCGCAGGCGCGGCGCGGCGGCGGGGCGAGGAGTTTCGACATGCGCGGCCCCGACCAGCGTTTCACGCTGGAGATCGACTTCATGACCGCCGCGCGCGGCGGCTCGACCCGGATCACCATGCCCGACGGCAGCGTGCTGGAGGTGAAGATCCCCGAGGGCGCCCATGACGGCCAGGTGATTCGCCTGCGCGGCAAGGGCGGCATGGGCATGGGCGAGGGCGAGCCGGGCGATGCGCTGCTGACGCTGATCGTCGCCGACGACCCCGACTGGCGCCGCGACGGCGACGACGTGGAAACCACGCTGCCGATCACCATCGACGAGGCGGTGCTGGGCGGCAAGGTCGAGGCGCAGACCATCGACGGACCCGTCATGCTGACCGTCCCGCGCGGCGCGAACTCGGGCCAGAAGCTGCGGCTGAAGGGGCGCGGCATCAAGGGCTCGGGCGGCAAGCGCGGCGACCAGCATGTCGTCCTGAAGATCGTAATGCCGCCGCATGTGGACGACGAACTGGCCGAGTTCATGCGCGGCTGGCGGGAAAACCACGCCTATGATCCCCGGAGGGGCAAATGACCCAGCGCCATTACACCCTGGCCGAAACCCTGAGCCTGATCGACGACCTGGGCGCCGAGCAGCTCGAGCGCTACATCCGCGCCGGCGTGGTGGCGCCGGTGCAATCCGCGCAGGGGCCGCTGTTCCGCGATCTCGACCTGGCGCGGCTCAGCCTGGTCGTGGACCTGGCCGAGGGCTATCACCTGGACGAAGAGGCGCTGGCCATGGTGCTGTCGCTGGTCGACCAGCTGCACGGCCTGCGCGGCGACATGCGGGCGATGCTGGATGCCGTAGCGCGCGAGCCGGTCGAGACCCGGCTGCGCCTCAAGGCCGCGATCCGCGAGGTGCGGGTGATCCGCCAGGGCTGATCGTCGGGCTGCCACAGGCCGGCCGTCCCAGGTCGCCGCATCGGCGGGGCGCGCAACGCCGGGATCGGCTTGAGGGAGCGGGGCGCGCGCCGCGACCGCATCAATCCGATCGGCAGCGACCAGCCGCCCGAGGGGTGAAGCCCGCGCCCTGGAAAGGTGCCGGGCCGAAGGCGAGCTGAAGCGCCGCATCGGCCATGTGCAGGCCGACATGGCGATTGCGCCCGGCGGCACGGTCTCTGGACCGTCACCGACAAAGACGGCGTGGACGATGCCCCGGGACGTTCCTGTGGCCCCTCACGCGGGGGATGCAGCCGGCCCGGAACCGAACCGCGCCTTGCGCGCAGCCAGGCTGGCCATCACGGCCAGCCTTTGCGTCTCGGTCATCCCGCCCCAGGCCGCGATCTCGTCCAGACTGCGCCAGCAGCCGATGCAGAGCCGGCTTTCGGCGTCGATCTGGCAGATCCTGATGCAGGGGCTGGAGACGCTCATGCCAGATGCCGCAGCCGGTCCAGCGCGCCTTGCAGGATATAGCCGGCGGCGACCTGGTCGATGACCTCGGCGCGGCGCTTGCGCGAGGTGTCGGCTTCCAGCAGCGCGCGCTCGGCCGCGACGGTCGACAGGCGCTCGTCCCAGAAGCCGATGGGCAGCGGCGTCAGCCGCTCCAGGTTGCGGGCGAAGGCGCGGGTGGATTGCGCGCGCGGCCCCTCGCTGCCGTCCATGTTGCGCGGCAGGCCCAGCACCAGCCCGATCAGCCCGCGATCCGCCACGATCTTCAGCAGCGCCTGGGCGTCGAGAGTGAACTTCTCGCGCCGGATCACCGTGATGGGCGAGGCGACCGAGCGCAGCCCGTCGCTGACCGCGACGCCGATGGTCTTGGTGCCCAGGTCCAGCCCGGCGATCGCGCCGGCGCGGGGCAGGGCGGCGGCAAAATCCTCGATGGCTTCGCAGATCATTCCAGCCCCGCCTGTTTGGCTGCCGCATTTACCGTGGCCAGCGCCTCGGGCGTGCTCGCGAAGCGGCTGCGCGCCTCGGCCAGGATGGCGCCGGCGCGGTCGCGTTCCTCGAGCACGGCCAGCGACCCGATCAGCCGTGCCCATTCCTCGGGCGTGCCGCCTTGGGTCGCCAGCCGGTTCTCAAGCCCCTGCACCATGCCCTGCACCATGGCGCGGCGCTGTTCGGGCGTCATGTCCTCGGCCGCCGCCAGGGCGTCGGCATCGGGGCCGGGCAGGGCGGACTCTTCGGGCGGGACATAGTCGGGGCGGCCGGCGAACCAGGCCAGGTCGCCGATGCTGCTGCGGACGAAGGCATGCCAGGGCTCGGCGCGATGCCCCTCGGCCAGAAGCGCGGCCCAGATCGGGAAGGCGCGGTCGGGCCGGCCGCTCTGGACCTGAAGGTAGCCGGCCAGGAAGCGCGCCAGCGGATTCTTGGGATCGAGCGTGCCGGCGCGGTTGATCGCCGCCTCGGCCTCGGCGGTGATGATGCCGCCGGCGGCGCGGGCGGCCAGGTCGGCCAACTCGGCGTAATCCTGCGCCGTGGCGCGGGCGCCCTTCAGCGCCACCACGCGGCTCTGCGCCTGTTTCGCGGCGACGAGATTGCCCAAGGCCTGTTCATAGCGCGCCAGCAGCTCCTGGCCTTGCAGGTCGTCGGGACGCTGGCCGGCGGCCTGGCGCAGCCGCTCGATCAGCGCCATGTCCTCGGCCGAAAGCGCCGGTGCCGCGCGGTCGGGGGCCCTGGCCTCGGCCTGCTCCTGCGTCGGGCGGGCGTCATAGCGGGCCTGCGCCTCGGCGATGCGGCGGGCGATGGGCTGGTCGGGATGCTCGGGCTGGCCCAGCCGCTGGTAAAGCGCGAAGGTGCCGGCCAGCACCACCGCCAGCACCGCCAGCGCCGCGATTCCGCCCGCGCCGCGCCGCGTGCCGCCCGAGGCTTGCAGGGCGCGGTCGGCGGCCAGCACCTTGCGGCCGATCTCGACCCGCAGGCGCTCGGCATCGCCGGCGTCGATCACCCCGCGCTCCTGGTCGCGGTCCACCTCGCGCAGCTGGTCGCGATAGACGCGCAGGTCATAGGCGGCGGCCGGCTCGTCCCCGGCGACACCGCGCCGGCGCAGCAGCGGCGCGGCGATGGCGATGGCGACCACGCCGGCCAGCGCGGCGCAGATGATCCAGAACATGGCTTCCCCTTCGTGGCTTTCCCGGTGATAGCGGCTTTGCGCGCCATGAGAAAGTCAATGCCCTGCGACAAGGCGCGCGGGCCAGCCGGGACATCTGCGCCCGCCCCTGACGCAATTCGACGGTCACGCCGTCGCAAGCGGGCTTGCCCGAAAAGCCCCCGAAAGACACTCTGCACGGGTCGAGTCGCAAGGGGTCCAACCATGTCCGCATCCGCAAGTTCCAGCACCGGCCGCTATTCGGTCTTTGCCATCGCCCGCGAGGCCATGCGGCTGCACAACGGCTGGAAACGCGCCTGGCAAAGCCCGGAGCCGAAGAAGAAATACCAGGTCGTCATCGTCGGTGCCGGCGGCCACGGTCTCGCCACCGCCTATTACCTGGGCAAGAACTACGGCATCACCGATGTCGCCATCATCGAGAAGGGCTGGCTGGGCGGCGGCAACACCGGCCGCAACACCACCATCATCCGCTCGAACTACCTGCAAGATCCCTCGGCGGCGATCTATGACAAGGCGCTGAAACTCTACGAGAACCTGTCGCAGGACCTGAACTACAACATCATGTTCAGCCCGCGCGGCCTGCTGATGCTGGCGCAGACCGAACACGAAGTCCGCGGCTACAAGCGCACCGTCTATGCCAACCAGTTGCAGGGTGTGTCGACCGAATACATCACCCCCCAGCGCATCAAGGAGATGCTGCCCATCATCAACATCGACGGGCCGCGCTACCCGGTGCTGGGCGCCCTTTATCAAGAGCGCGGCGGCACCGCGCGCCACGACGCCGTGGCCTGGGGCTATGCCCGGGCCTGCTCGGCCATGGGCATGCACATCATCCAGAACTGCGAAGTCACCGGCATCGAGACCGCGAACGGCCAGGTCCGCGCGGTCAACACCGGCAAGGGCCGCATCGAATGCGACAAGCTGGCGCTGGTCGTGGCCGGGCATTCCTCGGTCATGGCCGAGATGGCCGGCTTCCGCCTGCCCATCGAATCGCTGGCGTTGCAGGCGCTGGTCAGCGAGCCGATCAAGCCCTGCTGCGACCTGGTCATCATGGCCAACACCGTGCACGGCTACCTGTCGCAATCCGACAAGGGCGAGATGGTGATCGGCGGCGGCACCGACGGCTTCAACAACTACACCCAGCGCGGCTCGTGGCAGCATGTCGAGGAAACCGTGCGCGCGCTGATCGAGACCTTCCCGATGCTGTCGCGGCTGAAGATGCTGCGGCAATGGGGCGGCATCGTCGACATGACCGGCGACCGCTCGCCCATCCTGTCCACGACGCCGGTCGGCAATATCTTCGTCAACTGCGGCTGGGGCACCGGCGGCTTCAAGGCCATTCCCGGCTCGGGCTGGGCCATGGCCGAGCTGGTCGCCAAGGGCCAGCCCGGCCCGCTGGCCGCCGATTTCGGCCTGAACCGCTTCATCGAGGGCCGCTTCATCGACGAGAGCGTCGCCGCGGGGGTGGCGCACTGATGGCAGCACCGCGCGGCATCCTGCCTGCGCCCGGCCGGCAGCGGCCGGTTTCCGCCCAAATCCCCGGGGCGGAAGAAATCGCGCAACCCATGGGAAACTATCGCGGCTTTGGCGAATTGTCCTTGCACGTCACCATGACCAAGGAGTTTTCTTCATGGCCGAACCGAACAAGAGCAACACCTGGATCATCGCCGGCGTCATCGTCGTCGTGCTGGTCGTCATCTATTGGTTCATGTCCTCGGGCACCGAGCCCGCAGCGACCACCGAACCGGCGACGCCGCCTGCGGTCAGCACCGAGCCTGCGCCGGCGGATGACGGTGCCGTCTCGGTCGAACCCAGCACGCCTGCAACCCCGACCACGCCCGAGCCCGCTACCCCGGCGCCGGCCGACCCTGCGGCCCCTGCCGCTCCGGCGAACTGAGGCGACCTTTCCGGCGCCCTCGGGCGCCGCGACTGCACGGGTCCGGGGGGCGCATCGCCCCTCGGCTTGCATTGTTTTCCTGGCGGCGCCTCGGCGCTGCCCTGGCCTTGAACGGGCGCTTGCCGCCGCTGGGCAGTTTTTGCCCGGCGGCCTGGCCCTGCCGTCTGTCGGCCTGAATCCAGGCCGGCCTCCCGCCCGGCGCCACCTCCCCCAAGTCCCGCTTACCGACGCTGCCCCGCGCCCCCGGCCGACCGCCCGGGCGCTTGCGACCGTGCGCGTCCTGCCGTCCAAGGAGTGAACGATGCTGATCCTGACCTGCCCCTATTGCGGCATCAGTGCCGAGGAGACCGAACTCGCTCCGGGTGGCGAGGCGCATCTGAAGCGTTTCGGCCCCGGCTCGTCCGATGCGGATTTCGAATCCTACCTGTTTGCCCGTAAGAACCCCAAGGGCGTGCATTTCGAACGCTGGCGCCATGCCTATGGCTGCGGCAAGTGGTTCCTGGCCGCGCGCGACACCGCCACGTTGCAGGTCTTTGGCACCTACAGGGCGCAGACCCCGCATCCGACGCCCGAAATCGTCGCCGCCGTGCAGGCCGCCCGTCCGGGCTGGCAGCCGGATTGGATCGAAACCAACGCTGACACCTCCGCCGAAAGCCCGAAAGCATGACCCAGACCGGACCCTTCCGCCTGCCGCGCGGCGGACGCCTGATCGACCGCGCCTATCAATTGCCCTTCCGCTTCGACGGCCGCCAGATGCGCGGAGTCGTGGGCGATACGCTGGCCTCGGCGATCCTGGCGAACGGCCAGATCATGATGGGCCGCAGCTTCAAGTATCACCGCCCGCGCGGCCCCGTCGCCTCGGGCGCCGAGGAACCCAACGCGCTTTTGGGCTTGGGCGAGGGCGGCCGGTTCGAGCCGAACCAGCGCGCCACCACCACGGCCCTGGTCGGCGGCATGGTCACCACGCCGCAGAACTGCTGGCCCAGCCTGAATGCCGATGTCGGCGCGATCAACAACTGGATGTATCGCTTCCTGCCGGCCGGCTTCTATTACAAGACGTTCATCCACCCGCGCCCGTTCTGGAAGCACGTGTTCGAGCCGATCATCCGCCGCTCGGCCGGCCTCGGCAAGGCCCCGACCGAGGCCGATCCGGACCGCTATGAACAGGCCTATGCCCATGTCGACGTGGTCGTGGTGGGCGGCGGCATCGCCGGCCTGACGGCGGCGCGCGATGCCGCGAAACAGGGCAAGTCGGTCTGGGTGATCGAGCAGACGCCGCAATTCGGCGGCCGCACCCCCACCGACCACGCGGACGGGCAGACGCGCATCGACGCGCTTCTGGCCGAACTGCGGGCGCTGCCGAACGTCACGCTGCGCCGCTCGACCATGGCGACCGGGCTTTACGACCACGGCTATCTGCTGGCGCGCGAGGCGATTGCCGACCACGACCCGAACGCCGGCCTGCCGCGCCAGCGGCTGTGGCGCATCCGCGCCGGCCATGTCACCGTCGCCTCGGGTGCGCTGGAACGGCCGCTGAGCTTTGCCGGCAACGACGTGCCGGGCGTGATCCTGGCCTCGGCGGTGCGCGACTTCATCGACCTCTACGGCGTGGCCCCGGGCCGCAAGATCGTGGTGGTGACGAACAACGACGATGCCTATCGCACGGCGCTGGTGGCGCTGGACGCCGGCCTCCAGGTCGCGGCGGTGATCGACGCGCGGTCCTCGGCCACGGGCGCGCTGCCCGAGGCGGTGCGGGCGCGCGGCGTGCGCGTGCTGACCGGCAGCGCCGTCGCCGGCATCAAGGGCGGCAAGGCGGTCGAGGGCGTCAAGCTGTGCGCCCATGCCGGCTCGGGCGATGTCACCGAGGTGATCGACGCCGATTGCGTCGCCATGTCCGGCGGCTGGTCCCCGGTCGTGCACCTGTGGAGCCATTGCGGCGGCAAGCTGAACTGGTCGGATGCGCAGGCGATGTTCGCCCCCGATCCGAACCGGCCGCCGACCGGCGCCGACGGCCGCGCGATGGCCTCGGCCGTGGGCGCGGCCGCGGGTGACCTGCTGGTCGCCGACGCGACCGGCGCGGGCGCGGAGCAGGCCATCCTGCCGGTCTGGGTCATGCCGCAGAACGCCACCCGCAAGATGAAGTTCAAGATGTGGCTCGACTTCCAGAACGACGTGAAGGTGTCGGACGTAGAACTGGCCGCGCAAGAGGGCTACCAGTCGGTCGAGCACACCAAGCGCTATACCACGCTGGGCATGGCGACCGACCAGGGCAAGGTCAGCAACATCAACGGCCTGGCGGTGCTGTCGAATGCGCTGAAGCAGCCGATCCCGCAGACCGGCACCACGACCTTCCGCCCGCCCTATACGCCGCTGACCCTTGGCACCATCGCTGCCGAGGCGCGGGGCGAGGTGTTCCAGCCGCTGCGCAAGACCCCGATGCACGCCTGGCACGAACGCAACAACGCCTTCTTCGAGCCGGTCGGCCACTGGCGCCGCGCCTATTGCTACCCGAAACCCGGCGAAAGCCACGGCGACGCGGTGGCGCGCGAGATCCGCGCGGTGCGCGCCTCGGTCGGCACGCTCGACGCCTCGACGCTGGGCAAGATCATCGTCAAGGGCCCGGATGCCGGGAAATTCCTCGACATGATGTATACCGGCATGATGTCCAGCCTGCCGGTCGGCAAGTGCCGCTATGGCTTGATCTGCAACGAGAACGGCTTCCTCGTGGACGACGGCGTCGCCGCGCGCCTGTCCGAAGACACCTGGCTGGTCCACACCACCACCGGCGGCGCCGACCGCATGCACGCGCATATGGAAGACTGGCTGCAATGCGAATGGTGGGACTGGAAGGTCTATACCGCCAACGTGACCGAGCAATGGGCGCAGGTCGCCGTGGTCGGCCCCAAGGCCCGCGTGCTGCTGGAACGCCTGGGCGGCATGGACCTGTCGGCCGAGGCGCTGCCCTTCATGCAATGGGCCGAGGGCGAGATCGCCGGTATCCCGGCGCGCGTTTTCCGCATCAGCTTCTCGGGCGAACTGTCCTTCGAGGTGGCGGTGCCGGCGAACCGCGGCCTCGAGCTCTGGGAAAAGCTGCATGAGGCCGGGCGCGACCTGGACGTCACCCCCTATGGCACCGAGGCGATGCATGTCATGCGCGCCGAGAAGGGCTTCATCATGATCGGCGACGAGACCGACGGCACGGTGATCCCGCAGGATCTGGGCCTAGGCTGGGCGATCAGCAAGAAAAAGACCGACTACATCGGCAAGCGCGCTCAGGAACGCAGCCACATGACCGACCCGCGCCGCTGGAAGCTGGTGGGCCTTGAAAGCCTCGACGGCCGGGTGCTGCCCGACGGCGCGCTGGCGGTGGCCGAGGGCGTCAATCCCAACGGCCAGCGCAAGACGCAGGGCCGGGTGACCTCGACCTATATGTCGCCGACGCTGTCGAAGCCGATCGCCATGGGCATCGTGCTGAACGGCCCCGACCGCATGGGCGAGGTGCTGGAGTTCCCGGTCGCGGGGCAGGAAACCTACAAGGCGCGGATCGTCGATCCGGTGTTCTATGACAAGGAAGGGAGCCGGGCGAATGGCTGAGGCACTGGCGAAGATCTCTCAGGTGCAGGATCGCGGCATGATCCAGATCCGCGCCGACCTGGACCGCGCGGGCGATGCCATCGCCGGCGCGGCGGGACTGGCGCTGCCGGGCCAGGGCCGCACCACCACCGACGGCAGCCGCCTCTTGGGCTGGATGTCGCCCGACGAGCTGCTGCTGGTCCTGCCGCGCGCCGAGACGGCCGAGGCGCTCTCGGCGCTGACCGAGGCGCTGGCCGGCGAACACGCGCAGGTGCTGGACGTCAGCGACATGCGGGCCATGTTCCGCATCGACGGGCCGAAGGCCGCGCAGGTGCTGATGAAGCTCTGCCCGACCGACCTGTCGGACATGCCGCAGGACGGGCTGCGCCGCACCCGCGCCGCCCAGGTCGCCTGCGGCATCTGGCGCGACCAGGCCGGCTATGTGCTGGTCGGCTTCCGCTCGGTTGCGGATTACCTGCGCGGCATCCTGACCGGCGCCGCGGCGCCCGGCACGCATCTGGAGCCGCGCTAATTCCCTTGCCAGGGCGCCGGTGGGGCGTATGCATGGGGTCACGCTCAAGGGGTTGATTCCATGCGTCCCATCCTGCGCCCGACGGCGCTTTGCCTGTCCACCCTGCTGCCCGCGCCGCTGCTGGCGCAAGAGCCGCCGCGGGTGATGATGTGCCAGATCGCCGATGAAAGCGGCACCGGCTGGGTGCCCGACTTCATCATGCTGACCCGGCAGGTCTCCGGCCCGCAGCAGGGCCGGATCGAGGTCTTCGACCCGATCCTGAAAGACCAGGTCGGTCGGCCGATCCAGGCCCAGCTCGTCGCCGACGACGCCCGGGCGCGCAGCTATGGCTGGGCGCTGGCCGGGGTGCGGAACCAGTCCGGCCAGCGCACCGAGCGGCTGGATTTCCGCCTGACGGTGTCGAAGCGCGACGGCGCGGCCGAGGTCACGGTCACGGCGCTGGGTTATGACAATGTCATGATCGGGCGCGGCGTCTGCGGCGCGCCGCCCGGCCGCTAATCCCGGAACCCGCGGCGCATTGAAGACGTTTAGCGGCCGACAGGGCTTTTCCCCGTCTGGCAGACATGCCAGAACATCCTCCGGAACCCTTGGAAAAGGAAATCGAAAATGGCCTTCACCCTTCCCGACCTTCCCTATGCCCATGACGCGCTTGCCGCTGGCGGCATGTCGAAAGAGACGCTGGAATACCACCACGACAAGCACCACAAGGCCTATGTCGACAAGCTGAACGAGCTGGTGGCCGGCACCGAATGGGAAGGCAAGAGCCTCGAGGACATCGTCACCGGCACCTATCAGTCGGGCGCCGTGGCCCAGAACGGCATCTTCAACAACGCCAGCCAGCACTGGAACCACAGCCAGTTCTGGGAAATGATGGCCCCGAATGCCGGCGCCATCCCGGGCGAGCTGGAAAAGGCCATCACCGAATCCTTCGGCTCGGTCGACGACTTCAAGAAGAAGTTCTCGGAAGCCGGCGTCGGCCAGTTCGGCTCGGGCTGGGCCTGGCTCGTCAAGGACAAGGACGGCTCGCTGAAGATCACCAAGACCGAGAACGGCGTGAACCCGCTCTGCTTCGGCCAGACCGCGCTTCTGGGCTGCGACGTGTGGGAGCACAGCTATTACATCGACTTCCGCAACGCCCGGCCGAAATACCTGGAAAACTTCCTGAACAACCTGGTGAACTGGGAAAACGTGGCCTCGCGCCTCTGAACCGCTCGCCAGCACGAACCGCAAGGCCCGCCCTCACCCGGCGGGCCTTGTTTCTTTCTTGCCGAAATATCCCGGGGGAACGCCCTTGGACCTCCATCGAGGAGGTCCAAGGGCGTGGGGGCAGAGCCCCCGGGCCCCGCTTGCCACCGCCGCGATTCCGGCGCATCTGGTCGGCGGCGAAGGGGACGAGGGCATGAGCGAAGGCACCAAGGGCTTCTGGGCGATCATCCTGGTCTGCGTCACCTGGGGGCTGTCGCCGATCTTCTACCGCCAGCTTTCCGGCGTGCCGGTGGTCGAGGTGCTGGCGCATCGCACGATCTGGTCGCTCGGCTTCTTCCTGCTGCTGCTGGCCGGGCAGGGCCGGCTGCGGGAGCTGTGGCAGGCGATGACCGGCCAGCATGCGCTGCGCGCGGCGGCGGCGGCGCTGCTGGTCTCGTCGAACTGGGGCCTGTTCATCTGGGCGATCCAGGCCGGCCATGTCGTGCAAAGCTCGCTCGGCTATTACATCTTCCCGCTGGTCACCGTCGCCCTGGGCCTGCTGTTCTTCGGCGAGCGTCTCGGCCCCGCGCAATGGCTGGCCGTCGCCATCGCGCTTTCGGCGGTGGCGATCCTGACCCTGGGCCTGGGCGTCACGCCCTGGATCAGCCTGGGGCTGGCGCTGAGCATGGGGCTTTACGGCGTGGTCAAGAAATCCCTGCCGCTGGGCCCGGTCATGTCGGTCGCGGTCGAGGTCGCGCTGCTGACGCCGCTGGCGCTGGCCTGGCTTGCCCTGCAGGCATTGGGCTGGCTGCCCGCCGCCTGGCAGCATCCGCTGGCCTTTGGCGGCTCGGCCTGGGTGACGGTGCTGCTGGTCCTGTCGGGCCTCATCACCGCGGTGCCGCTGGTGCTCTTCGCCTATGCCGCGCGGCGGGTGGCGCTGATCACGGTCGGGCTGATGTTCTATCTGAACCCGACGCTGCAATTCCTCTGCGCGGTGCTGCTCTTCGGCGAGCCCTTCACCCGCTGGCACATGATCGCCTTCGCGATGATCTGGACGGCGCTGGCGATCTATTCCGGCGCGGCCTGGCGGGCGGCGCGGCGCGCGGCGCCATTGGCAAACGGGTGAAACCGCGTATAGAACAGCGCGACAGAACCACCGGGGGCGACATGGCCAATCAGAACGACAGCTTCATCGACGAGGTCACCGAGGATCTGCGGCGCGACCGGCTGTTCATGCTGTTCCGTCGCTTCGGCTGGATCGCGCTGCTGGTCATCCTGGGCATCGTCGCGGGCGCCGCCTGGCGCGAATATGCGCGCAGCCAGAACGAGACCCGGGCCGAGGCCTGGGGCGATGCCGTGCTGGCCGCGCAACAGGCGTCCGACCCGGTCGCGGCGCTGGCCGCGGTCGATCCGCAGGGCGGGCAGGGCCGCAAGGCGCTGGCCGAGATGCTGGCCGCCGGAGCCGAGGCCGAGGCCGGCCTGGACCAGAAGGCCGCCGAGCGGCTCAAGGCCGCGGCCGCGGCGGTCAAGGACGACCCGGTGCTGCGTGACCTGGCGCTGCTCAAGGCGGTGATGGCGGCGGGCCCGTCCATGGACGCGGCGGAACGCGACCGCATCCTGGCCGATCTGTCGAAACCCGGCGCCCCCTTCGAACTGCTCGCGCTGGAGCAGAAGGCCGTGGCGCTGATCGGCGCCGGCCGGACCGAGGACGCGGTGACGCTGATCACCCAGATCCAGCAGAAGGACGGGCTTTCGCAGCCCTTGCGCCGCCGCCTGTCCGAGATGAAGATCACCCTGGGCGCCGAGCCCGAGCAACCGCAGGGCCCCGGCCCGCAACCCATGCCGGCCCCGGCCGCGAACTGATCCGGCGCCGCCCGCGCCGGCACGACAAGAACCGATCCCGCGGCCCGCGCCCCATCCCGCGCCGGCCCGGAAAGAGGAGAGAGCGATGACGAGGCTGCCCCTGATCGCCGCTTTGGCCGGGCTGACCGCCCTTTCGGCCTGCCAGCAGCGCGACCCCATCCTGCCCGGAGAGCGGCTGGACCCGCGCGCGGTGCTGTCGCCCGACGGGCCGGTGGCCGAGGGGGCGCCGGCGCCGACCACAGCCGCCCTGTCGCTGCCGCCGGTGCGCGGCAACAGCGACTGGCCGCAGCGCGCCGGCAGCGCCAGCCACGCCTCGGGCAATATGGCGATCGGCGCCGGCACCAGCCGGGTCTTTGCGGTGGCGATCGGCCAGCCCTCGGACAAGCGCCATCGCATCACCGCCGATCCGGTGGTGGCGGCGGGCCTGGTCTTCACCCTGGACAGCCAGTCCAGCGTCACCGCCACCACCACGGGCGGCGGCCGGGTCTGGAGCGTGGACCTGCGCCCGGCCGGCGAAGGCGACCGCAGCGTCTCGGGCGGCGGGCTGGCCTTCGAGGGCAACCGGGTCTTTGCCACCACCGGCTATGGCGAGCTGGTGGCGCTGGACGCGCGCACCGGCGGCATCGCCTGGCGCCAGCGGGTGGAGGCGCCGATCAGCGGCTCGCCTACGGTGCAGAACGGCGTGGTCTATGTCGGCGGCCGCGACGCCACCAGCTGGGCGGTGCGCGCCAATGACGGCAAGGTGCTATGGCGCGCCTTCGGCAATGACGGCATGGCCGGGGTGATGGGCGTCTCGGCCCCGGCGGTCGCGGGCTCGACCGTGGTCTTCCCCTATGCCACGGGCGAGATCATGGGCGTTGACACGAACACCGGAAACCAGCTGTGGACCGCCAATGTCGCCGGTCAGCGTCTGGGCCGCGCGGTGGGCTATTTCCGCGACGTCACCGGCGATCCGGTGATCGCGGGCAGCACGGTCTATGCCGGCACCAGCTCGGGCCGGGTCGCCGCCTTCGATCTCGCCACCGGCGCGATGAAATGGGAGGCGCGCGAGGGTGCCTCGAGCCCGGTGCTGGCGGTCGGGAATTCGGTCTTCCTGGTCAACGACCAGGCGCAGCTGATCCGGCTGGATGCCGCGAACGGCGGCCGGGTCTGGGCGCAGAAGCTGCCCTATTTCACCGAAGCCGTGATCCGCAAGCAGCAGAAGGTCTGGAACCACTATGGTCCGGTGCTGGCGGGGAACAAGCTTTACCTTGCCGGCTCGGACGGCTATCTGCGCGTCTTCGATCCCGCCTCGGGCGCGCTGATCGGCAATGCCCAGATCCCGGGCGGCGCCGCGGCGGCGCCGGCCGTGGCGGGCCAGACCCTTTACGTCGTCACCCATGACGGCCAGTTGATCGCGTATAGATGAGCTTCACCCTCGCCATCGTCGGGCGGCCGAATGTCGGCAAGTCCACCCTGTTCAACCGCCTGGTCGGCAAGCGCCTGGCGCTGGTCGACGACCAGCCCGGCGTGACCCGCGACCTGCGCGAAGGGCAGGGGCGCCTGGGCGACCTGCGCTTCATCGTCGTCGATTCGGCCGGGCTGGAAATGGCCGAGGACGACAGTCTGCAAGGCCGCATGCGCCGGTTGACCGAGCGCGCGGTCGATGAGGCCGACGTCTGCCTGTTCGTCATCGACGCCCGCGCCGGCGTGACCGCGGCGGACGAATATTTCGCCGACATCCTGCGCAAGCGGGCGAAACACGTCATCCTGGCCGCCAACAAGGCCGAGGGCCGGGCCGGCGAATCCGGCGCGCTGGAGGCCTATGCCCTGGGCCTGGGCGAGCCGCTGCGGCTTTCCGCCGAGCATGGCGAGGGCATGGACGACCTCTATCGCGCGCTCCTGCCGCTGGCCGAGCAATTCGAGGCCGCCAATGTCCAGCAGGCGCCCGAAACCGACATCGACCTGCCCGAGGACGGCGACGAGGAGGACGACGAAAGCTGGCGCCCCTCGGCCGCGAAGCCCCTGCAGATCGCCGTGATCGGCCGCCCGAACGCCGGCAAGTCGACCCTCATCAACAAGATCCTGGGCGAGGACCGGCTGCTGACCGGCCCCGAGGCTGGCATCACCCGCGATTCGATCAGCGTCAGCGCCGATTTCATGGGCACGCCGGTGCGCATCTTCGACACCGCCGGGATGCGGAAAAAGGCCCGCGTCACCGACAAGGTGGAAAAGCTTTCCGTCGCCGACGGGTTGCGCGCCGTGCGCTTTGCCGAGGTGGTGGTGGTGCTTCTGGACGTCGGCATCCCCTTCGAGCAGCAGGACCTGCGCATCGCCGATTTCGCCGAAACCGAGGGCCGCGCCATGGTCATCGCCGCGAACAAGTGGGACCTGGAAGAGGACAAGCCGCAGAAGCTGAACGAGCTGCGCGAGGCCTTCGAGCGGCTCTTGCCGCAGCTGAAGGGGGCGCCCTTGGTGACGGTCTCGGCCCGCACCGGCAAGGGGCTGGACCGGCTGCACAATGCGATCCTCAAGGCGCATGAGGTCTGGAACCGCCGCATTCCGACCGCGCGGCTGAACCAGTGGCTGGGCGCCATGACCGAGGCGCATCCGCCGCCGGCGCCGGGCGGCCGGCGCATCCGGCTGCGCTACATGACCCAGGTGAAAACCCGGCCGCCGGCCTTCGTGGTCATGGCGACGCATGTCGACAAGCTGCCCGATAGCTATCAGCGTTATCTGGTCAATGGCTTGCGGGCGGATTTCGACATGCCCGGCACGCCGATCCGGCTGACCTTCCGCGACCAGGGCACGAAGAACCCCTACCGGGACAAGGCGAACAAGATCAACCAGTCGGGCGCGCTGTCCAAGCACAAGACCCGGCAGAAACCCAAGAGCGCCTAGGTCGTCGCGAGGGGGCGCTCTAGGTCGTCGCCCGCACCAGCGCCACGGCGATGATGGCGATGGCGACCACGGTCGCGGTGGCGATGGTGGCGTCGGTGCTGACCGTGCTGGCGGCGATGCCGATCAGTCCCCAGATCAGCGCCACGCTGAAGCCGGTGCGGCGCGGCATGCGCAGCTGCACGCTGACCGCCGCCACGGCACCGATCAGCATCGCCAGGCCGACCGCCAGCTTCTGCGGCACCCCCAGCCGCTGCTCCAGCAGTCCGGCAAAGACCGTCAGGCAAACCAGCAGCGCCCAGCCGGCGATGAAGCCCAGCGTCGAGCTGCGCTTGACCACGGCGCCCTGCCGGATGCCGCGCAGCGCGGCGGCCAAGGCGCCGGCCAGCGTCACCGCCGACAGCAAAAAGGCCATGACCGGGGTCTGCGCCAGCAGCCAGGGCCAGACCGCGCCGACCAGCAGCGCCAGGATCAGCGGCAGGTGTTCAAGCAGGCTCATGTCGCGGTCGTGCTGGCGCAGCAGGTCCTCGGGCACCGGCGGGCCGGCCGACTGAGCCGGTGGCCAGCCGGCGCGGGCGATGCGGCGGATCTCCAGCCACAGCCGCAGCAGGTGATAACCCAGTGCCGCCCAGACCGTCGCCAGCAGCGCCAGCATGCCCGGGTCGCGCGGACGCAGGAACAGCCAGGCCAGGTCCACGCCCGGCGCCTCCGAGGGCGGGCCCGCTGCCGGCCTGCCCGGCATCAGCGCATAGGCCATGGTGCTGGCGACGAAGGCCAGCACCGCCACGGTCAGCAGCTGGGCGCCCATGCGAGACATGCGCAGGAAACGCAGCCCGGCGGGACCGGGTTTCGCGGCACGGGAATTCACGCGCCGCGCTTCAGGCCAGCACGCCGTCCGCGCCCAGCCGGGTCTTGCCGCCCAGATAGGGATGCAGCGCCTCGGGCAGCACCACCGAGCCGTCGGCCTGCTGGCCGTTCTCCAGCACCGCGATCAGCGTGCGCCCCACCGCCAGGCCCGAGCCGTTCAGCGTATGCACGAACTCAGGCTTGCCGCCGCCGTCCGGGCGATAGCGGGCGTTCATGCGCCGGGCCTGGAAATCGCCGCAATAGCTGACGCTGGAAATCTCACGATAACGGTCCTGCCCGGGCAGCCAGACCTCCAGGTCATGGGTGATGCGGGCGCCGAAGCCCATGTCGCCGCCGCACAGCACGATGGTGCGATAGGGCAGGCCCAGCCGCTCCAGCACCGTCTCGGCGCATTTCGTCATCCGGGCATGTTCCGCGACCCCCGAGGCGGCATCGGTGATCGAGACCATCTCGACCTTCTCGAACTGATGCTGGCGCAGCATGCCCGAGGTGTCGCGCCCGGCGCTGCCGGCTTCCGAGCGGAAGCACTGGCTATGCGCCACCATGCGGCGCGGCAGGCTGGCATGATCGACCAGCGCGCCGTTCACGGTATTGGTCAGCGTCACCTCCGAGGTCGGGATCAGCCACCAGCCCTCGCGGGTCTGATAGCTGTCCTCGCCGAACTTCGGCAGCTGCCCGGTGCCCTCCATCATCTCCGAGAGCACCAGCACCGGGGTCCAGGTCTCCTCGAGCCCATGTTCGCTGCTGTGCAGGTCCAGCATGAACTGCGCCAGCGCCCGCTGGATGCGGGCAACGCCGCCCTTCAGCACCACGAAGCGCGAGCCGGAGAGCTTGGCGGCGGTCTCGAAATCCATGCCGGGCTTGACGCCGCCGATCTCGAAATGCTCGCGCGGGGGGAAATCGAAGCTGCGCGGCGCGCCCCAGCGCCGGATCTCGACATTGTCCTCCTCGTCCTTGCCGGGCGGTACGCTGTCCAGCGGCAGGTTCGGGATCGTCAGCAGCAGCTCGCGCAGCTGCCCGTCCAGCGCCGAGGCCTCGGCCTGCATGGCGGCGATCTCGTCCTTCTTGGCGCCGACCAGGGCGCGCAGCCGCTCGAACTCGGCCTCGTCGCCGCGACCCTTGGCGCTGCCTGCCTCCTTGCTGGCCTTGTTCTGCTCGGCCTGCGCGGTTTCGGCGGCCGCGATGCGGGCGCGACGCTCGGCATCCAGCGACAGGATCTGCGGCGACACCGGGGCCAGGTTGCGCAAGCCCAGGGCGGCGTCGAAAGCGGCGGGGTTTTCGCGGATGGCGCGGATGTCGTGCATGATCGTCCCTCTGACAGGCTTGTGCCGCAGGGGATAGCGCAAAGCGCCGCCTCGGGAAAGACGTCAGCCGCGCGCTTGCGCCAGCATGTCCCGCAAGACCGGAAAGAACTTCTCGGCGCCGGGATAGCCCTCGAAGCGCGCCACCTCGGCGCCGCCACTCAGCAGGATGAAGGTCGGTGTCAGCCAGGGCCGCCGGGCCAGCGCCAGCCCGTCGGGATAAGGCCCGTCGCGGTCCACCTGCATCAGCGGCGCGGCCTTGCCCTCGGGGTGGGCGGCATAGACCGGCGCGATCTCGCGGTCCCACTGCGCGCAATAGACGCAGCCCTTGCGCCGCACCATCAAGAGCCGCAAGGGCGGCGCGGCCAGGGCCGGCCCCGCCGCGAAAACCGCCATCCCGGCCAGCATGATCCGTCGCGTCAGCATCATGGCGGCACGCTAGGCGCGCCCCTCGGGCGGGACAAGCGCGTTTACAGTTCTTTCTTGTGCAAATATCCACGGGGGGTGCGGGGGCGGTAGGCCCCCGCCAGCGACAGCCGGGGAGGGGACAGGCATGGACGAGTTGACGGAACCGCTGGTGCAGGGAAACCGCCGCGCCTTGTCGCGTGCGATCACGCTGATCGAAAGCACCCGCCCGGAACACCGCGCCCGCGCCGTGCAGCTGCTCTCGGAACTGCCGCCGCGCCAGGCGCTGCGCATCGGGCTTTCGGGCACGCCGGGCGTCGGCAAGTCCACCTTCATCGAGGCTTTCGGCAAGATGCTGACCGCGCAGGGGCTGAAGGTCGCGGTGCTGGCGGTCGATCCCAGCTCGGCGCGCTCGGGCGGCTCGATCCTGGGCGACAAGACCCGGATGGAGACGCTGAGCCGCGATCCGCTGGCCTTCATCCGCCCCTCGCCGTCCCGTGCCGAACTGGGCGGCGTCGCCCGCCGCACGCGCGAGACGGTGCGGCTGTGCGAAGGCGCGGGCTTCGACGTGGTGCTGATCGAGACGGTGGGCGTCGGGCAATCCGAAACCCTGGTCGCGGAAATGTCCGACCTGTTCATCCTGCTGCTTGCCCCGGCCGGCGGCGACGAGCTCCAGGGCGTCAAGCGCGGCATCATGGAGATTGCCGACATCATCCTGGTCAACAAGGCCGATGGCGAGCTGCGCGACACCGCGATGCGGACCGTCGCCGATTACGCCGGCGCCCTGCGACTGCTGCGCAAGCGCCCCTATGATCCGCCGGGCTTCCCCCGCGCCCTGCCGGTCTCGGCCTATTCCGGCGAGGGGCTGGAGCGCGCCTGGGCCGACATGACCGAACTGGCCGACTGGCGCCGGGAACACGGCCATTTCGCCGCCCGCCGGGCCGAGCAGGCGCGGCACTGGTTCCTGTCCGAACTGCGCGCGGGTCTGCTGGCGCGGCTCGACCGCCCCGAGGTGCGCGGCCGGCTGCGGCGCATCGGCGACGCCGTGGCGCGGGGCGACAACGATCCCGACCGGGCGGCGGCGCAGATGCTCGACTGGCTGGCGACCGCGAGCGATTCGCATGGCCATCCCGGCTGATCCGGCAGCCGAGCTGGCCCGGCTCATCGGTCCGCCGCCCGGGACGGCCCGGCTTGCGGCGCATTGGTTCGCCACGCCGCTGGGCGCGATGGTCGCGGTCGCCGACGGCGGCGCCTTGCACCTGCTGGAATTCGCCGACCGCCCGGAACTCGCGGCCGAGCTGCGGCGCCTTGCCGCCGAGGCGGGCGGCATCGTCCCCGGCCGCACCCCGGTCACCGACCTGACGGCGGCCCAGCTCGCCGCCTGGTTCGACGGCGCCCGCAGGGATTTCGACCTGCCGCTGGCCGCCTGGGGCACGCCCTTCCAGCGCCGGGTCTGGCAAGAGCTGGGCCGCATTCCCGCTGGCGCCACGCTCAGCTATGGTGCGCTGGCCCGGCGCATCGGCCAGCCCCGGGCGGTGCGGGCGGTGGCGCGGGCCAATGGGGCGAACCGGCTGGCGCTGGTGATTCCCTGCCATCGCATCCTGGGCGCCGATGGGGCCCTGACCGGCTATGGCGGCGGGCTGTGGCGCAAGCAGGCGCTGCTGCGGCATGAAAGCGGCGGTTCGCTGCTGCCGCAGCCGGCTTTCGCCGGGGATTTCCCGGCCGAAAAGGCTTGACGCGCGGCGAGACTGGCCTTATTCCCGCGCAGACGAAATTCCGGGCGCTGCCTCGCGGCGCCCTTTCATATTGCGGGCAACCGCTCAAACGAATCGAAGGAACAAGATCATGTCGCGCGTTTGCGAACTGACCGGCAAGGGCCCGATGAGCGGCAACAACGTCTCCCACGCCAACAACAAGACCCGTCGCCGCTTCCTGCCGAACCTGAACGAGGTTTCGCTGCTGTCCGAAAAGCTGGGCCGCAGCTACCAGCTGCGCATCTCGGCCGCGGCGCTGCGCTCGGTCGATCACCGTGGCGGCCTGGACGCCTTCCTGGCGAAAGCCAAGGACGCCGAGCTGTCGGACCGTGCGCTGAAGATCAAGCGCGAACTGGCGAAAGAAGCCTGAGCCCCTGATCCCGCCGGGCCTGTCGATTCGAGGCCCGGTCGCGGATGCGATGCGCCCCGCCCATGGCGGGGCTTTCGCATGTCTGGCCCCTGGCTTCAGTTCCGGGCCTGCTGCTCGGCCTCGGTGCGGGCGATCAGCTCCTCGACCTTCGGGCCCAGCGATTCGACGATCAGCGCCACGCCCTTGGCCGAGGCATGCATGCCGTCCTGTTGCAGCAGTGACATATAGGCCTCGCCCGGTTGGTCGTAGAGCGGCTGATACAGGTTCGGAAACACCAGCGCGTCGTGGCGCGCGCCCAGCCGCGGCCAGATCGCGGCCCAGTCGTCGCGCAGCGGCTCGTCCTGCTGCGGCAGGGCGATGCCGACCAGCAGCAGCGGCTTGGCGCCCGTCCCGGCCTGGGTCAGGATCGAATCGAGGTTCTTCTCGGCCATGCCGGGGGTGAAGCCCATCAAGAGATCGTTGCCGCCCAGCTGGACGATCACCGCATCGGGCTTGTGGCGGGCCAGCGAATAGCCGATCCGCACCCGCCCGCCGGCGGTGGTATCGCCCGAAAGCCCGCCGTTCAGCAGCACCACGTCATGGCCGCGCGCCTTGAGCCAGGCTTGCAGCTGCGGCACCAGCCCCTTGCCCTTCGGCAGGCCCAGCCCCTCGGTCAGGCTGTCGCCGAAGGCGAGGATGCGCAGCGGCGCCGCGGCCAGCGGCCCGGCCGCCAGGGCTAGCATCAGGGTGAACAGCAGGGCTATCCGTTTCATCCCGCTCTCCTCAATCGCAACGCATTACTGACCACGAAGACCGAGGACAGCGCCATGGCGCCCGCCCCCAGCATGGGCGACATCTGCGGCCCGCCAAAGGGCACCAGCGCCCCCATGGCCACCGGAATCAGCGCCGCATTATAGCCGAAGGCCCAGAAAAGATTCTGCCGGATATTGCGCATCACGTCGCGCGACAGCCGGATGGCGCGGGGCACGCCCAAGGGATCGCCGCCGACCAGCACCACCTCGGCCGATTCGATGGCGACATCGGTGCCGGTGCCGATGGCGATGCCGGTCTCGGCCGCCGCCAGCGCCGGGGCGTCGTTGATGCCGTCGCCGACGAAGACCGTGCCGCGGCCGCCGTCATGCCCCATGTCGCGGATCGCGGCCAGCTTGCCCTCGGGCAACACGCCGGCGGTCACGTCGTCGATGCCCAGCCTGCCGCCGACCGCCTGCGCCGTGGCCGGCACGTCGCCCGAGATCATCGCCGTGCGCAGCCCCATCTCGTGCAGCGCGGCGATGGCCTCGGCCGCCTCGGGGCGGACGGGATCGGCCATGGCCATGGCGGCGGCGTGGCGTCCGTCCAGCGCCAGATGCACCGGCGTCGCGCCATCCGCGGCCCAGCCCTCGGCGCGCTCCAGCAGCCTGGGCGCGGCGGCAACGCCGGCCTCGGCCAGCGCGGCGGCATTGCCGATCAGCAGGGCATGGCCCTCGACCTCGGCGGTCAGCCCGCGCCCGGCGCTGGCGGTCACGGCGCTGGCCGGGGCCAGCGTCACGCCCTCGCGCCGCGCGGCGGCCAGGATCGCGGTGGCCAGCGGATGCTCCGAGCGCGCCTCGGCGCTGGCGGCCAGCCGCAGCGCCTCGGCGCGGTCGATGCCCTCCACCGCCATCTCGGTCAGGGCAGGGGCGCCTTGCGTCAGCGTGCCGGTCTTGTCGAAGGCGACCACGCGGGCCTCGGCCAGCCGTTGCAGCGCGTCGCCGCGCCGGAACAGCACGCCCAGCTCGGCGCCGCGCCCGGTGCCGACCATGATCGAGACCGGCACCGCCAGCCCCATGGCGCAGGGGCAGGCGATGATCAGGACCGAGATCGCCGCCACCAGCGCCGGCCCCAGCGTGCCCGCGAAGACCATCCACAGCACGAAGGTCAGCGCGGCAAGGCCCATCACCACCGGGACGAAGACCGCGGTGATGCGATCGACCAGCGCCTGCACCGGCAGCTTGGCGGCCTGCGCATCCTCGACCATGCGGATGATGCGCGCGAGCACCGTGTCGGCCCCGGTGGCGGTGACGCGGAAGCTGAGCGCCGCGCCGGTGTTGACCGTGCCGCCCGTCACCCGGTCGCCCGGGGTCTTGAGCACCGGCAGCGGCTCGCCGGTCAGCATGGATTCGTCGATATGGCCGCTGCCCTCGGTCAGCACGCCGTCCACCGCAACGCGCTCGCCGGGGCGCAGGTGGACGATGTCGCCGGGGCGCAGTTCGGCCACCGGCAGTTCGCGCGCCGCGCCGTCACGCTCGACCAGCGCCGTATCGGGGGCCAGCTCGACCAGCCGGCGGATGGCGTCGCCGGCCTGGCCCTTGGCCCGCGCCTCCAGCCAGCGGCCCAGCAGGATCAGCGTGACGATGACCGCGGCGGCCTCGAAATACACATGCCGCGAATCCTCGGGCAGCAGGGCGGGGGCAAAGGTCGCCACGGTCGAGTAAAGCCACGCCGCCGAGGCGCCGAGCGCGACCAGGCTGTTCATCTCGGGCGCGCGGCGGGCCAGAGCGGGAAAGCCGATGCGGAAGAACATCCGCCCCGGCCCGGCCAGGACCGCCGTGGTCAGCAGGAATTCCAGCACCCACAGCAGCTGCTGGCCGATGGCCATATGCAGCCAGTGGTGGAAACCGGGGAAGGCATGGCCGCCCATCTCGGCCACGAAGACCGGCAGGGTCAGCGCCAGCGCGATCAGGAAATGGCGTTTCAGCGTCGCGGTGTCGGTGCCGTGGTCGTGCATGTGATGGCCGGCCTCGGCCTGCACCGCGGCCGGGTAGCCCTTGGCGGTCACCGCCTCGGCCAGCGCCTGCGGCGTGACGGCGGGCGAATGCAGCACCGTGGCGCTGCCGGTCGCCAGGTTCACCTGCGCCGAGCTCACGCCCGGCAGGGCCAAGAGCGCCTTTTCCACCCGGCCCGAGCACGAGGCGCAGGTCATGCCCTCGACATTCAGGCGGGTCTGCAGCGGTTCGGCCGGATAGCCGGCGCCCTGCAGCGCGGCGACGGCGCCGCTCAGCGCCTCGGGCGAGGCGACGCGGAAATGCGCCCGGCCGGTTGCCAGGTTCACCTGCGGGTCGGAAAGGCCGGGCACGGCGCGCAGCGCCTTTTCCACGCGCCCCACGCAAGAGGCGCAACTCATGCCGGTGACGGTCAGCTCGGCATCGGTCGGATGTTTGGTCATGGGTCCTGTCCTGTCAGAATGGCGGTTCGTCGCGATTCAGACGGGACAGGGCGGGGCCTGCGGGCGTTGCGGCGGGTCGTGCAGGACCCGCATCACCGGCGGCGGATCCTCGGGCGCAGGGCGCCAGCGCAGCGGGTGGCCGTTGCCGGCCAGCACCGGACGCGCCAGCCGCCGGCGCGCGCCGGCATGGCAGCGGCAGCCGCGTCCGCCCCGGCCCCGGCACAGATGCGCGGGGCGAGGCGTGGCTTTGCGGGGCTGGGGGCGCGTGGCGCAGCACATCGGCAGGCTCCTTCCCGATGCAAGCTAGGCACGTTTGCCGCGCGATTCAACCGCGTCACGGCGCTTTGAGTTGATCCCGCGCGCGTGAGCGGTTAGGCGGATGGGCAAGGATTGCAAGGATTCAGGACGCAGAGATGAACCGCAGACAGATGCTGATGGCCGCGCTGCCGCTGGTGGCCGCGCCCACGCTGCTTTTCGCGCAGGAGAAGGCGCAGCCCGCCGCCGCCAAGGCCCAGGCCGAGCCGAAGCGCGACCCCTATGCCCCGACCGAAGTGGCGATCCGCAACGATTTCGAGGTCGGCAGCATCGTCGTCGTCTCGAAGGACTTCTTCCTGTATCACGTCGTGGCACCGGGCCGGGCGATCCGCTATGGCGTCGCCGTCGGCAAGGACGAGCTGGTCTGGAAGGGCCGCGCCACCGTCGGCCGCAAGACCGAATGGCCAAGCTGGCGCCCGACGCCGGCGATGATCAAGCGCAAGCCCGCGCAATACGGCAAATGGGCCGACGGCATGCCGGGCGGCCCGACCAACCCGCTGGGGGCCCGCGCGCTTTACATGTATGACGCCAAGGGCAACGACACCTCGATCCGCATCCATGGCACGACCGAGCCGAACTCGATCGGCCGCGCCGTCTCGAACGGCTGCATCCGCATGCGCAACGAGGCGGTGATGGACCTTTACGAGCAGGTCCCGGTCGGCACCCCGGTCTATGTCTACTGATTGGACATCCGCCTGACATCCCTGTCGGATCCGGCGCTGGCCGGGTTCGACACCGTGATCGACACGCGCTCGCCCTCGGAATTCGCCGAGGACCACCTGCCGGGCGCGATCAACCTGCCGGTGCTCTCGGACGAGGAGCGCGCGCAGGTCGGCACGATCTACAAGCAGGTTTCCCCGTTCGACGCCCGCAAGCTGGGCGGCGCCCTGGTCGCTGCCAATGCCGCGCGCCATATCGCCGGGCCGCTGGCGGGGTTCGGCGGCGGCTGGCGGCCCTTGGTCTATTGCTGGCGCGGCGGGCAGCGCTCGGGCGCCTTTGCCACCATCCTGGGCCAGATCGGCTGGCGCGTCGGCCGCATCGAGGGCGGCTACAAGGCCTGGCGGGCGCTGGTGGTGGCGCGGGTGACGGCCGATGTCGCGGCGCCGGTCGTGGTGCTGGACGGCAATACCGGCAGCGCCAAGACCGAGATCCTGCAGCGCCTGGCGGCGCGCGGGCACCAAGTGCTGGACCTGGAGGGGCTGGCCAACCATCGCGGCAGCCTGTTCGGCGCCCTGCCGGGCGGGCAGCCGTCGCAGAAGCTGTTCGAAAGCCGGCTTGCCATGGCGCTGGAGGCGCTGGATCCCGCGCGCCCGCTGCTGGTCGAGGCCGAAAGCTCGCGCATCGGCGAGGTGAACCTGCCGCGCGGCATCTGGCAGGCGATCATCGCCGCGCCCCGCCTGCGGCTGGCGGTGCCGGTCGAGGCCCGCGCCGCCTATACCGCGCAAAGCTACGGCGATGCCTGCGCCGACCCGGCGCGGGTGGCGCGCATCGTCGAAAGCCTGCGCCCGCTGCATCCGGCAGAGCGCATCGCGGATTGGCTGCGCCTGGTTCAGGCGCGGGACTGGACCGGCCTGGCGCTGGGGCTGATGCGCGACCATTACGACCCGCGCTATGACAAGCACCGCGCCCGGCATGACGGTGGTCGCGGCCGGGTGGTGGCGTTGGAGCGGCTGGATGACCTGGACGCGGCGACGACCCGGGTCGAGGCGGCGCTGGCCGGGTTCGGTCGGTGAGGGCATTGCCTGCCGGCGCGGTCAGCGGCCTCCGGCGGGGATATTTGCACAAGAAAGAAGCTCAGGCGCCGAGAAAGCGGCGCAGGATGCGTTCCAGCTTGGCGGCGCCCAGCGGCGCCATGGCCTTGGTATGGTCATGGCTGATCGCTTCGTCCGAGAGCCCGGCGCCCATGTTGGTGATGACCGAGATGGCGGCGCAGTCGAGGCCGAGGAAGCGTGCCAGGATGATTTCCGGCACGGTGGACATGCCGACGGCATCGGCGCCCAGGGTTCGGGCGGCGCGGATCTCGGCCGGGGTTTCGAAGCTGGGGCCCGAGAACCAGCAATAGACGCCTTCGGGCAGGGGGAGCCCCTCGGCGGCCGCGGCGGCTTGCAGGGCGGCGCGAAGGCCCGGGTCGTGGGCGGCGGTCATGGGGACGAAGCGGGCGTCGCTCGGCTCGCCGATCAGCGGGTTGGTGCCGGCGAAGTTGATGTGGTCCGAGAGCAGCATCAACGCGCCGGGCGGCAGGTCGGGGCGCAGCGACCCCGCGGCATTGGTCAGGATCAGGCGCCGGCAGCCGAGCGCCCGCAGCACCTCGAGCGGCAGCCGCATGGCGTCGGCGCGTCCGGATTCGTAGTAATGCGCCCGGCCACCGAAGACGGCAACGCGCCGCCCCTCCAGCCGGCCGATCACCAGCTGCGGCACATGGCCCGAGACCCCGGCATGGGGAAAGCCCGGCAGGTCGGAATAGGGGATCGCCGTGCCCTGAACCGCCGCCGCCAGATGGCCCAGGCCCGAGCCCAGCACCAGCCCGTATTCCGGCGGCTCCTCGCCGGCGCGGGCGCGGATCAGTTGGGCAAGCTCAGCGCTCTTTGACATAGGGTTCTCCGCCCGCGCGCGGCGGGATGGCGCGGCCGACGAAACCCGCGAGGATGATGACGGTCAGGATATAGGGCAGGGCGTTCATGAACATCGACGGCACCGTGACCGGCCCCAGGTCGAGGTTCGGATAGCGGTTCGCCACCGCCTCCATCAGGCCGAAGAGGAAGCAGGCGCCGAGCGCCGGCCAAGGCCGCCATTTGGCGAAGATCAGCGCCGCCAGCGCGATGAAGCCGCGGCCGGCCGTCATCTCCTTGACGAAACCGGCCGAGATCGCCGTGGCGAGATAGGCCCCGGCGATGCCGCACAGCACGCCGCAGATCAGCACGGCGCCGTAGCGCAGCCGCGTGACCGAGACGCCGGCGGTGTCGACCGAGGCCGGATTCTCGCCCACCGCGCGCAGCCGCAGCCCGAAGCGGGTGCGATACAGCACCCACCAGGTCAGCGGCACCATGGCGAAGGCCAGGTAGACCAGCACCGAATGGCCCGAGATCAGCTCGGCATAGATGCGCCCGATCACCGGCACCGGCCGCAGGGCGTCGGCAAAGGGCAGGGTGATCTCGGTAAAGCGCGCGGCGCCCTGCAGCGACGGCGTGCGGCCGCCAAGCGCAAAGATCTTCTGCCCCAAGAGCACCGTCAGCCCCGAGGCGAGGAAGTTGATCGCCACGCCCGAGATCAGCTGGTTGCCGCGGAAGGTGATCGAGGCCAGCCCGTGCAGCGCTGCCAGCGCCAGTGCGCCGCCGATCCCCGCCAGCAGCCCCAGCCAGGCGCTGCCGGTCGCATAGGCCAGCGCGCCGGCGCAGAAGGCCGCCATCAGCATCTTGCCTTCCAGCCCGATGTCGAAGACCCCGGCCCGTTCCGAATAAAGCCCGGCCAGGCAGGCCAGCAGCAGCGGCACCATCAGCCGCACGGCGGAATCGAGGATCTGGATCAGCGTCGCGAAATCCATCACGCCCCCCTGCGGCCGCGCGCGAACAGCCGCTCGAGCGGCAGGCGCACCATATTGTCCAGCGCGCCGGTGAACAGGATCACCAGCGCCTGGATCACCACGATCAGCTCGCGCGGGATCGTGGTCCAAAGCGCCAGCTCGCCTCCGCCCTGATAGAGAAACCCGAAGAGCAGCGCCGCCAGCAGGATGCCGAAGGGATGGTTGCGGCCCATCAGCGCCACGGCGATGCCGATGAAGCCGGCGCCCTCGACCGCGTTCAGGACCAGCCGCTCGGCCTCGCCCATGACGTTGTTGACCGCCATCAGCCCGGCCAGCGCGCCCGAGATCAGCATGGCCAGCACGGTGATCCGCACGGGCGAGATCCCGGCATAAAGCGCCGCCGGCTCGGACTTGCCGAAGGCGCGGATCTCATAGCCCAGCCGTGTGCGCCAGATCAGCAGCCAGACCAGCAGGCAGGCGGCGATGGCGATGAAGAAGGTGACGTTGGCCGGGGTGTTCTCGCCCCAGTCCAGTCCCAGCGCCGCCGCCATGTCCGACAGTTTCGGCAGATGCGTCGGCGGCGCGAAATTGGCCGAGGCCGGGTCCATGCTGCCGACCGGGCGCAGCACGTTGACCAGCACATAGTTCAGCAGCGCCGCGGCGATGAAGTTGAACATGATGGTGGTGATGACGACATGGCTGCCGCGCCGCGCCTGCAACCAGGCCGGCACCAGCGCCCAGAGCGCGCCGAAACCCGCCGCCCCGATCATCGCCGCCGGCAGCGCCAGCGCCCAATGCGGCCAGGGCACGGACAGCAGCACCAGCGCGACCCCCAGCCCCCCCAGGGCGGCCTGGCCCTCGCCGCCGATATTGAACAGCCCGGCGTGATAGGCGACCATGACCGCCAGCCCGGTGAAGATGAAATTCGTGGCATAATACAGCGTGAAGCCCCAGCCATAGCTGGACCCCAGCGCGCCCTCGACCATGACCTTCAGCGCCTCGGCCGGGCTTTCGCCGATGGCCAGGATCACCAGGGCCGAGATCGCGAAGGCCAGCGCCAGCGAGATCAGCGGCGTCAGGACCACATCCGCCCATTTCGGCATCCGCCCCATCAGCCCGCCTCCCCCGGCTTTCTCTGTTGTCCAAATACCCCCGCCGGAGGCCAGCCGCCGCGCATCACCGGGCCCCTTCGGGGCTGGGCTCGACCCCGGCCATCAGGCAGCCCAGGTCGCCGGTCGTGGTCGCCTCGGGCCGCCGTTCGCCCATCACCCGGCCGTCGAACATCACCGCGATGCGGTCCGACAGCGCCATGATCTCGTCGAGCTCGACCGAGACCAGCAGCACTGCCTTGCCGGCGTCGCGCAGCGCCACGAGGCGCTTGTGGATGAACTCGATGGCGCCGATGTCGACGCCGCGCGTCGGCTGGCCGACCAGCAGCAGGTCGGGATTGCGCTCGACCTCGCGCGCGACGACGATCTTCTGCTGGTTCCCGCCCGAGAAGCTCTTGGCCGCTAGGTCGGGATCGGGCGGGCGCACGTCGAAGCGCTGGATCTTGCCCTGCGCATCGGCGCGGATCGCGGCCTGGTCCATCAGCCAGCCGCGGTTGAACCCGGGCGCGTCGTGATAGCCGAAGGCTACGTTCTCCCAGGCGGTGAAATCCATGATCAGCCCCTCGGCCTGCCGGTCCTCGGGGACATGGCCGATGCCGGCCCGGCGGCGGGCGCGGCCGTTCGAGCCCGACAGCGGCAGCACCTTGCCGTTCAGCCGGATCTCGCCGGAAAGCTGGCTGCCGGGCTCGGGGAAACCGCCCAGGATCTCCAGCAGCTGCGTCTGGCCGTTGCCGGCGACGCCGGCGATGCCCAGGATCTCGCCGGCGCGGATCTCCAGGTCGATGCCGCGCAGCCGCTCGACGCCCTGGGCATCGACCATGCGCAGGCCCCGCAGCTCCAGCACCGGCGCGCCGGGCTGCGCCGGGCCCTTTTCCACGCGCAGCAGCACCTTGCGGCCGACCATCAGCTCGGCCAGCGCGGCCGGGCTGGTCTCGGCTGTCCTGACCGAGGCCACCATCTCGCCCCGCCGCATCACCGAGACATTGTCGGTAATCTCCATGATCTCGCGCAGCTTGTGGGTGATCAGGACGATGGTCTTGCCCTCGTCGCGCAAGCCGCGCAGGATGCGGAACAGATGGTCCGCCTCGGCCGGGGTCAAGACGCCCGTGGGCTCGTCCAGGATCAGGATATCGGCCTGGCGATACAGCGCCTTCAGGATCTCGACCCGCTGCTGGTGACCCACGGACAGATCCTCGACCAGCGCGTCGGGATCGACCTGCAATTCGTATTCCCGCGCAAGCCGCTGCAATTCGCCGCGCGCCCGCGCCAGCGAGGGGCGCAGGAGCCGGCCGTCCTCGGCCCCGAGGATGACGTTTTCCAGCACGGTGAAGTTCCGCACCAGCTTGAAATGCTGGAACACCATGCCGATGCCGGCGCGGATCGCCGCCTGGCTGTCGGCGATGGCGATGGGCCGGCCGCCGACCAGGATCTCGCCGGCATCCGGGCGATAGAAGCCGTAGAGGATCGACATCAGCGTCGATTTCCCGGCGCCGTTCTCGCCGATGATGCCGTGGATGGTGCCGCGCGGCACCACCAGGTCGATGTCCCTGTTGGCCTGCACCGGCCCGAAGGCCTTGCAGATCCCCCGCAATTCGATCGCGGGGGCGCCGGCCGATGCCATCACTTCACCGGGCAGGTATTGTCGGTCATGTAGTCATGCACCTTGACCGAGCCGTCCTGGATGCCCTTGCTCGCGGCCTCGACGGCGGCGGCCATCTCGGGGGTGACCAGCGGCTTGTTGTCGTCGTCGATGGCCACCGAAACGCCGCCCGACTTCAGGTCCATGACCTTGACGCCCGGTTCCAGGTCGGCCCCGGCCTTGAAGGCCTCGTAGACCGAATTGTCCACGCCCTTGACCATCGAGGTCAGCACCTTGCCCGGGTGCAGGTGGTTCTGGTTGCTGTCGACGCCGATCGACAGGATGCCGGCATCGGCCGCCGCCTGCAGGACGCCGATGCCGGTGCCGCCCGCCGCGGCATAGATCACGTCCGCGCCCTGGCTGACCTGGGCCTTGACCAGCTCGCCGCCCTTGACCGGGTCGTTCCAGGCCGCGGGCGTCGTGCCGGTATAGTTGATGATGATCTTGCCATCGGGCTTTGCCGCCTTGAAGCCCTGGGCATAGCCGCATTCGAACTTGTGGATCAGCGGGATGTCCATGCCGCCGATGAAGCCCACGGTGCCCGATTTCGAGGCCTGCGCCGCCATCACGCCCGCCAGATACGAGCCCTGTTCCTCGGTGAAGACCACGGATTGCACATTCGGCTGCTCGACCACCATGTCGATGATGGCGAATTTGGTGTCGGGATAGTCGGGGGCGACCTTGTTCAGCACCTCGCCGAAGGCGAAGCCGGTCATGACGATGGGATTGGCGCCCGATTGCGCCAGCCGGCGCAGCGCCTGTTCGCGCATCGCCTCGGACTGCATCTCGAGTTCCTTGTAGCTGCCGCCGGTCTCCGCCTTCCAGCGCTCGGCGCCCTGATAGGCGGCCTCGTTGAAGGATTTGTCGAACTTTCCGCCCAGGTCGAAGATCAGCGCCGGATCGGCCAGCGCGGCCAGCGGCAGCAGGCCAAGGCTGGCGCCGGCCAGCAGGGTTTTCATCAGGGACATGTTCGAACCTCAAGCTGTTGCGGGCGATTCAGCCCGGGAATAGCCGGATTAGGGCGCAAGGGCCGGACTCCGTCAACAGTTAGTCGCAGGGGGCGAAGCGGCGGCGCATCAGGATCGCGTCGATGCCGGGGGCATAGTAATTCCGGCGCCGGCCGGCGCTTTCCCAGCCGCGCCCGGCGTAAAGCGCGATGGCGCCGGCATTGCCCTCGGCCACCTCGAGAAAGGCCTCGGCCGCGCCGCGCGCTTGTGACGCAACGGCAAAGTCGCGCAGCAGGGCCGAGCCCACCCCCTGCCGCCGCGCCTCGGGGGCGACGGCCAGGGTCAGAAGCTCGGCCTCGCCGGCCACGGCGCGGCCCAGCAGGAAGCCCTGCGGCCGGGTCAGCAGGAAATTCAGCGGGCTGTTCAGCAGGTCCTCGAACTCGGGCGCCGACCAGGGCCGGGGATGGCCAAAGAAGCAGCGCAGATGCAGCGCCGCCAGATCGTCCGAGCCCATCACCGCGCCCATCACGGGTCAGGCCAGCATGACCGGGCCGCGGTCGCGCGCCGGCGCGGCCTCGGCGGGGCGCAGATAGATCGGCGCCGGGCGCGGCAGGCCGGGCGTCTCGCGGCGCTCAAGCGCGATGCGGGCGATGGCCTCGGCCAGCGGCATCAGCGGCGTGCGCACCGGCGGGCCGGGCGGCAGGTCTTCGGGCGCGGATTGCCGGGGCTGGCTGTCGGCGCCCGGGCCGAAATCCTGCCAGATCACCTCATCGCCGCGCGCGGGCAGCAGGATGCGGCAGGGAAGGGGCAGGCCGTGCGCCGCAGCCTCGGCCAGGCCCACGCCCACGGCGGGGATGCTGAGCGACAGCGCCAGCCCGCGCGCCGCCGCGACCGCGATGCGGATGCCGGTGAAATTCCCCGGCCCGGTGCCGCAGCCGATCACCGCCAGGTCACGCCAGGTCGCGCCGGCCCCGGCCAGCAACTCTTGCAGCAGCGGCATCAGCCGTTCGGCCTGGCCGCGCGCCATCTCTTCGCGCGTCTCGGCCAGCAGCCGGCCGCCTTGCAGCAAAGCGGCCGCGCAATGCGCGGCCGATGTGTCGAAGCCCAGCGACAGCGGCTCAGCCAACGGGTCGGACCTCGGTCACTTCGGGGATATAGTGGCGCAGCAGGTTCTCGATGCCCATCTTCAGCGTCAGCGTGGACGAGGGGCAGCCGGCGCAGGCGCCCTGCATGTGCAGATAGACCACGCCGCGGTCGAAGCCGTGGAAGGTGATGTCGCCGCCGTCCTGCGCCACCGCCGGGCGGACGCGGGTGTCGAGCAGTTCCTTGATCTGGTTGACGATCTCGGCGTCGGGGCCGTCCTGGTCGTTATGGGCGCTGGCGGTCGCGCCTTCGATCGCCGGGGCGCCGGACTGGTAATGCTCCATGATCGCGCCCAGAACCGAGGGCTTCAGATGGTCCCAGACCGCCTCGTCCGACTTGGTCACGGTGACGAAATCCGAACCCAGGAACACGCCCGCCACCCCCGGAACCGCGAAGATGCGGCTGGCCAGCGGGCTGGTGGCTGCGGCGCCGGCTTCGGGGAAATCGGCGGTGCCATTGCCCAGCACGGTCTCGCCGGGCAGGAACTTCAGCGTGGCGGGATTCGGGGTGGTCTCGGTCTGGATGAACATGGCGGGGCTCCTTTGCCCGGGGATATGGGGATCGAAGGGGGCCCAAGTCAAGCTAGAGCGGGTGGCCATTCGCCGTCGCCAGCGCCGAAAAGACCCAGAAATTCACCAGCGCATGCGCCAGCGCCCCGGTGCCGGCCGTGCCCGACGACAGCCGCGCCGCCGTCATCACCGGCGCGATCAGCGCCGCGCCGGCCAGAAGCCTGGCCGCGTCCTGTCCCGAAAGCGCCGCGCCGGCGGCCGGGGCAAGATGCCAGGCCACGAACAGCGCTCCGGCCGCCAGGGCCGCGCCGCGCCCGGGCCGGGGCAGCAGGGCGCCGCGCCAGAACGCCTCTTCCAACGCGCCATTCGCGGCCGCGGCCAGTGCCGCCACCGCCAGCACCCCGGGCGACAGCAGCGCGGGCGCCGTCCCCCAGCGCAGCGCCGCGGCCAGCACCAGCGCCGCCAGCGCCAGCGCCACCGCGGCCGAGGGCCGGCGCAGGTGCAGCGACCATCCGCCGCAGCGGGCCAGCGCCAGCGCGAGCAGCGCCCAATAGGCGGCGAGCCCGGCCAGATGCGCGTCCAGCGGGCGCAGCCCGGACCGGCCCAGCAGGTGAAACAGCGCCGCCAGCGCCGGAATCGCCGCCAGCACGGCCAGCGCCAGGGCGCGGTTCATTTCGTGATCTGTTCCAGCCGCTCGCGCGAGATGTCGCCGGGCACGATGGTGATCGGGCAGGGCAAGGTAGCCATTTCGCGCATAAGCCGCGTGACCAGCGGCCCGGGTCCGGCGCTTTCGGTCGAGGCGGCCAGCACGACCACGCCGATCTCGGGGTCCGCGCCGATCTGGGCCAGAAGCTCGGTCCCCGGCTCGCCCTCGCGCACGACCAGCTCGGGCTCGACCCCGGGGCGGTCGCGCATCCATTTGGCGAAGACCTCGAAATGCGCCTCGATGCGCTCATAGGCCTCGGCGCGCATGACGTCGGCGACGCCCATGCCATGCTGGATGGTATTGGCCGGGATCACCGCCAGGACCTGCACGCCGCCGCCGGTGCTGGCGGCGCGCAGGGCGGCATAGCGGATGGCGTTCAGGCATTCGCGCGACTCGTCCAGAACCACCAGAAATTTCCGCATCTTTCCCCTGCCGGCTGCCGCGCCATGGGCAAAGACTGGCCGAAAGGACACGGTCGCGCAAGTCTTGTGCGCTTTCCCCCTTGCGTCGGTTTGCAATCCGGGTGCGCTATGTTAGGCGATAAAGTTAGCCAAATCGCCGAACACGGGACGCAACTGTGACAATCCACCAGGACTGGGAAAAGGCCGATCTTGCGCGGCTGGCCACCTTGCCCCAACCCGCGATGTCGTGGTTCAAGGGCGACGGCGACGCGGCGCAGGTCTCGGCGATGCCGGTCTCGAAGCGGCTGTTCGACATCGTGCTGGCGCTGGTGCTGCTGGTGCCCCTGTCCTTCGTCATCGCGGTGTTTGCGCTGATCCTGCTGGTCGTGCAGGGCCGGCCGATCTTTTACGCCGCGCCGCGCATGGTCACGCCGACGCGCAGTTTCACGCATCTGAAGTTCCGCACCATGCTGCGCCAGGATGGCGATTTCGGCGTCACCGGCGCGCACAAGGCCTGGCGCATCACGCCCTTGGGCCATTTCATGCGCCGCACCCGCATCGACGAATTGCCGCAGCTGTTCAACATCCTGAAGGGCGACATGAGCTTCGTCGGCCCGCGCCCGACGATCCGCGAATATGTCGACCGCTATCCGGTGGTCTATGGCCAGGTGCTGAAAAGCCGGCCCGGCGTCACCGGCCTGGCGACGCTGGTCTATCACCGGCACGAGGACAAGATCCTGCGCCGCTGCAAGAGCGCCGAGGCGACCGAGGCCGCCTATGCCGGCCGCTGCCTGCCGACCAAGCTGAAGATCGACCTGATCTATCAGAAGAACCGCACCCTGGGGCTGGATCTGTGGATCCTGTGGCGCACGATCCTGGTCGTGGTCTACAAGGACGAACGTCCGCGCCGGCGCGGGCGCAACTGATCCCCCGACGGCCGCCCTCGGGACGGCATTTCGTCCTCTGGCGCCTCGCCGCTTTCTGCCCTAGTTTCGCCGGCACGGAGACGGGGACACAAGTTTGCAGCACAGAATCCTGGTGACGGGAGGGGCCGGGTTCATCGGCAGCCACCTGGTCGAGCGCCTGCTGGCCGAGGGGCATGACGTCACCGTCCTGGACGACCTGTCCAGCGGGTGCCGCACCAACCTGCCGCCGGGCGCGCGGCTGATCGCGGGCGATGTGCTGGACGAGGAACTGCTGCCGCAGGTGCTTGCGGGGGTCGATCGGGTGTTCCATCTCGCGGCGCGGGTTTCGGTGCAGCTCTGCATCTCGGACTGGATGGCGGCGCATCGGGTGAACCTGGGCGGCACCATAGCCGTGCTGCATGCCGCGCAGCGGGCGGGCAACGTGCCGGTGGTCTATGCCTCCTCCGCCGCGGTCTATGGCAACCGCTCCGGCGCCGCCTGCGCCGAGGTTGACCTGCCGCTGCCGATCTCGCCCTATGGCGCCGACAAGCTCGGCTCCGAACATCAGGCCCGCGCCATGGCCGAGGTGCATGGCCTGGCCTCGGTGGGCCTGCGCTTCTTCAATGTCTACGGGCCGCGGCAGGACGCGGCTTCGCCCTATGCCGGGGTGATCTCGAAATTCTGCGCCCACCGGCGGGCCGACCGGCCGCATGTGATCTTTGGCGACGGCGGCCAGAGCCGCGACTTCGTCTATGTCGCCGACGTGGTCGAGGCGCTGCTGCGTGCTGGCGAGGCGGCGGCCCGGGGCGGCGGCGCGCAGGTCTTCAACATCTGCACCGGCGCCGGGACGACGCTGCTGGAGCTGGTGGCGCAGCTCGACCGCCTGGCCGGGCGCGGCGCGAGCCCGGTCGAACATGCTGCCCCGCGCTGCGGTGACATCCGCGAGTCGCTGGGTTGCCCCTTGGCCGCGCGCGAGGGTCTGGGCTTCACCGCTCGGACCGGCATTGCCGAGGGGCTGCGGGCGCTGTGGGATCAGCCGGGGAACGGCGCCGGGTCGTAGCCGACCCCGGTCAGGTACAGCCCCTGCGGCGGGCAGACCGGGCCGCAGGCGGCACGATCGCGCGCGGCCAGCGCCTCGGCCACGCGGTCGGCGGGCCAGGCCCCGGCGCCGACCCGCTCCAGCGTGCCGACGATCGAGCGCACCTGGTTGTGCAGGAACGACCGCGCCCGCAGGTGAAAGCGGTATTCGCGGCCCTGCGGGATGGCGATCTCCTCGATGCGGATCTCGTCCAGCGTCTTCACCGGGCTCTTCGACTGGCACATGGTCGAGCGGAAGGTGGTGAAGTCATGCAGGCCCAGCAGATGCGCGGCCCCGGTCCGCATGGCGTCGAGATCCAGCGGGTTCTGCACCTGCCAGACCCGGCCGCGGTCATGCGTGACCGGTGCGCGCCGGGCGACCAGCCGGAAGGTATAGCGCCGCTCATGCGCCGAGAAGCGGGCGTGGAAATCGTCAGGCACGCGGGCGGCCGACAGGATGGCGACCGGCGCGGGCTTCAGGTGCCAGTTCAGCGCCTCGGATAGCCGGAACGGGTCCCAGTCGCGGAGCAGATCCGCATGGGCGACCTGGCCGGTGGCATGGACGCCGGCATCGGTGCGCCCGGCTGCCGCGATCCGGGCGCCCTGCGCAAAGCCGGGGTCGAGCCGGGCCAGCGCCGCCTCGATGGCGCCTTGCACGCTGGGCTGGTCGGCCTGGGCCTGCCAGCCGGCGAAGGGCGTGCCGTCATAGTCGATCAGCAGGGCAAAGCGGGGCATCAGCGGCGCTGCTTCTCGCCTGTCCGCGGTATCAGCAGGTCGTCCATGGTCATCGGGCGCTCGGGCCCGGGCATGGCGGGGCGCAGCCCTTCGCGCGACAGCCGCTCGCGCAGCACGCTGATCTCGATGTCGAGGTCGCTGCGGCCGCCTTCCAGCAGCCGGGCGCTGCGGGCGGCGAATTCGGTTTCCAGGTCGTCGAGCAGCGTCTCGTAATCCTGCCGGGCGCGCGGGTCGCGGGTCTGGGCATAGAGGTCGGCGAACTTCACCGTCGCGTCGCGCGCGCCCTGCAGATAGACGCCCAGGTAGCGGCGCAGCGCGGCGATATGGTCGGGGTCGTCCTCGATATGGCCGAACAGCTCGCGCGCGGTGGCGGCGAACATGCCGACGCGCGCCTCCAGCCGGCGGTCGCCGGTGCGCAGGATGGCATCCTGCATCGCCTTCAGATGCGCCTCGCCCTCGGTGACGATGCGCTGGGCGCGGTCCTGCTGGAAGGCGTCGACGCCCTCCATGCCCTTGTCGCGCATCGGGTCGGTGCCGAAGGCCAGCCAGTGCAGCACGGCGCCGGCAACGCCGATCACGCCCGCGCCGGCCTCGGCGCCGGGGACCCAAGCGCCGATGGCGAGGCCGAGCCCGGTCAGGATGCCGCCGAACAGCTTGCGCGGAATCGCCGGGCGGCGGGCGACGCGGCGGGCGTCATAGGCGGCCTCGGCCTGCAGCCCCTCGCGCGTCATCCACATGCCCGAGGCGATGGCGCCAAAGGCGGCCAGCTGCAGCACCAGCCCGGTCGGGTCCTGCCAGAAGGCGCTGAGCAGGAAGGGGATCGCCATGATCGTGACCCAGCGGGTGCGCGATTCCAGCGGGTGGCGGATTTCCCCCGGCGCCGGGCGGGCCGGCGGGCGGGGATCGGTGCCGTCAAGGCGCGGCTGCGGCGAGAAGCGGCCGCCAAAGCGTCTGGCCATGGCTTCAGCCCGCGCCCATGGTGGCGGCATAGAGCGTCAGCCCCATCAGCAGGAAGAAGGACAGGCGCTGCATCGCTTTCTGGGACATCGGCTTCCTTTCGGCGCGTCTTCGCGGATTGCCCGCAGGATATAGGGCGCGGCGGCGGCGAAAGGAAGGGCGGCGGCCGGCAGGCTTTGCCCCCAGCGTTTCGCGCACCCGTGGAGTGCAGGTCGGGGGCTTCGCCCCGTTCGTCGCTGAAAAAGGTCCACCGGACCTTTTTCCGGGCGCTCCTCACCCCCCAGGATATTTATCCAAGAAAGAAGCCGGTCAGCCCTCGATCCTGCCGAAATCCGCGATCAGCCGGCCGGCCTCGCGGATGCGCGAGAGCAGGTTCAGCCGGTTGCGGCGGACGATCTGGTTGTCGGTGTTGATCTGGACCGTGTCGAAGAAGGCGTCGATGGGCCTGCGCAGCGTGGCGATGCCCTGGGTCGCGGCCTGGAAATCCTCGAGCCGGACGGCCTCGCGGATCGCGGGCTCGGCCTTGTCGAGGGCGGCGAAGAGGGCGCGTTCGGCGTCGGTCTCGGCGAATTTCGGGTCGGCGCCGAAGCTGTATTCGACGCCGTCCTTTTCCTCGGCCTGGGCGAGGATATTGCCGGCGCGCTTGAGCCCTTGCAACAGGTTGGTGCCGTCCTCGGTCTTCAAGACGTCGTTCAGGGCGGTGGCGCGGTTGACCAGCAGCACGAGGTCGTCGTTGCCGGGCATGGCGATGACGGCGTCGATGATGTCGTGGCGGATGCCTTGGTCGCGCAGGTAGACTTTGAGGCGGTCGTGGAAGAAGGCGAGGAGGTCGCTGACGACCGCGTTGAGCGGCGGGTATGCAGGTTTCCCTTCCTCGTCATTGATTCTTCCGGCGCGAAATTTTGCCAGTTTCTTGGCGCCTGCCACCGATATGACCGGGCTGTCCCAGTCAAGGTTCTGCAATCCCCAATCCGCTTCTCTTATATCCAACTCACGCGCTTCTCTGGCATTTCTGATAAGAGAACTCACGGCGAGATGGTAGTAAGTGAGATCGTCTTGAGCCTTCTCAGGGAGCGCCGCGACATAGAAGGTTTTTTGTTCGAGGCTCTGCCGAGAATCCAACAGTTGGAAGTAGCTTTCAGATAAAACTTCGCACAACTTCACCCGCACCCCATTTCCCAGCACCAGCCGGATCACCCCCAGCGCGGCGCGGCGCAGCGCAAACGGGTCTTTCGAGCCGGTGGGCTTCTCGTCGATGGCCCAGAAGCCGGTCAGCGTGTCGAGCTTGTCGGCCAGCGCCACCGCGACCGAAACCGGGGCGGTGGGCACGGCGTCCGATGGGCCCAAAGGCGAATAGTGATCGCGGGCGGCGTCGGCGACCGCGGCGGGCTTGCCGGCCTCCAGCGCGTAATAGCGGCCCATGGTGCCTTGCAACTCGGGGAACTCGCCGACCATGGCCGAGCGCAGGTCGAGTTTCGCGATCCGGGCGGCGTCCTCGGCCTGGTCGGGGTCGGCACCGACCAGCGGGGCGATCTCGCGCGCAAGCGCCGCGATTCGGGCGATCCGGTCGGCTTGCGAGCCGAGTTTGCTCTGGAAGGTCACCGATTTCAGGCCCTCGGCCCAAGTCCCCATCCCCGACCGCGCCTCGCGCAGGTCGTTTTCCCAGAAGAAGGCCGCGTCCGACAGGCGGGCCGCCAGCACGCGCTGGTTGCCCTTCAGGATCGTCTCGCCATGGTCCGGGGTCTCGATATTCGCCACGGTGACGAAGCCCTCGATGCGGCCGGTCTTGGGGTTGCGGGCCGAGAAGAACTTCTGGTGCTCCTTCATCGAGGTTTGCAGCACCTCGGGCGGCAGGGACAGGAAGCGGTCCTCGATGGCGCCCATCAGGGGGACGGGCCATTCGACGAGGCCCGCGACCTCGGTCAGCAGTCCATCGTCGGGCATGATCTCCCAGCCGCGGGCAAAGGCGAGGTTCGCGGCCTCTTGCCGGATTGCGGCCTCGCGTTCGGCGGGGTCCAGCATGACCTTGGCGCGGCGCAGCTTGGCGGCGTAGTCGTCGAAGCCCGAGACGGTGAAGGCGTCGGGGGCCATGAAGCGGTGGCCGCGGGTGCTGTTGCCGGCGGCGATGCCCTCGATCTCCAGCGGCACCACCGCGGCGCCGGATTCGTCCGAGAGCAGGCAGATGATCGACTGCAGCGGGCGCACCCAGCGCAGCGCGCCTGCGCCCCAGCGCATGGATTTCGGCCAGGGGAAGTTGCGGATGGTGGTTTCCAGCACCTCGGCCACGATCTCGGACGCCGGGCGGCCGGGCTTCTGGATCACGGCGAACCAGACCTGGCCCTTCTTGTCGTCGCGCGCCTCGAGCTGGTCCCTGGTCAGCCCGGTCGAGCGCAGGAAGCCTTGCAGCGCCGCGTCGGGGGCATCGGTGCGCGGGCCCTTGCGTTCCTCGCGCGTGGTCGGGCTGTGGGCGGTCAGGCCCTCGATGGTCAGGACCAGGCGGCGCGGGGTCGAGAAGCTGCCTGCCGAGGCATAGGTCAACCCGGCCTCGACCAGACCGTCGGTGACAAGTTTCTTCAGGTCCTCGCGGGCGCGGGCCTGCATCCGGGCCGGGATTTCTTCCGAAAAGAGTTCGATCAGCAAGTCGGGCATCAGTCGATGGTCCTTTTCTCTTCGGCTTCTTCGTTCAGTTGGCGCCATGCGTAGGCGCGCCCGTCGGGATAGACGGCGATGACATTGTCGATCTTGGGCGCCACGTCGTGCTGGGCCAGATAGGCGGTGGCGCGGCCGGCGGCCAGATCCTCGGTCAGCGCGGCCGGGTCGAAGCAGCGAAACCAGCGCGGCGGGATCAGCGGCGTCGGCGCGGCATAGATCTGCGCGCCAGCCGCCGACGCCGGGTCGGTGATGAAGCAGGCGCGGTCGGCCAGCGGCGAGCTGACCGAATAGATGCCGCGATAGTCGTGGACCGGCAGCACCGGCCCGCCGGCCAGCGCGATGCCTTGCGGCGGGTCGGTCACTTCGCGGTAATAGTAATAGACCTGCAGGTAATACATGCCGGCGCCGGCGACCAGCACCAGCAGGGCGAAGAAGATCGCGATGACCTTGCCGCTCACCGTCTCAGGCTCCGGCGGGGAAGGCGGGCAGGGCCTCGCCCGTGGCCGCGGAGGTGGTCACGAACAGGTCGGCGCAGCGCTTCGCCAGCGCGCGGACGCGGCCGATATAGGCCTGGCGCTCGGTGACCGAGATCACGCCGCGCGCGTCCAGGAGGTTGAAGAGATGGCTGGCCTTGATCGCCTGGTCATAGGCCGGATGCGCCATCGGGATCGCGCGGCCGGCGGCGTCGGTTTCCGGGGCCGAGAGGATGCGGTCGCATTCCGCCTCGGCGTCCTTGAAATGTTGCAGCAGCGTATCGGTATCGGCCTGGTCGAAGTTCCAGCGCGAATATTCCCGCTCGGCCTGGCGGAAGATGTCGCCATAGCGCAGCGGGATCGGGCTGTCGGGGTGGTTGAAGGGCATGTCCATGACATGCTCGACCCCCAGCACATACATCGCCAGCCGTTCGAGCCCATAGGTCAGCTCGCCCGAGACGGGCCGGCAGTCGTGGCCGCCGACCTGCTGGAAATAGGTGAACTGGCTGACCTCCATGCCATCGCACCAGACCTCCCAGCCCAAGCCCCAGGCGCCCAGCGTCGGGCTTTCCCAGTCGTCCTCGACGAAGCGCACGTCATGGATCATCGGGTCGAGGCCGATGGCCTTGAGGCTGCCCAGATACAGCTCCTGCAGGTTCGGGGGCGAGGGTTTGATGATGACCTGGTATTGGTAATAGTGCTGCAGCCGGTTCGGGTTCTCGCCATAGCGGCCATCCGTGGGCCGGCGCGAGGGCTGGACATAGGCCGCGGCCCAGGGCCGGGCGCCAAGCGAGCGCAGCGTCGTGGCCGGGTGGAAGGTGCCGGCGCCGACCTCCATGTCATAGGGTTGCAGCACGGCACAGCCCTGCGCGGCCCAATAGGACTGCAACCGCAGGATCACGTCCTGAAAGCAGACGGGTTTCGCCGTCTGATTGTCCTTTGGGCTGGTCATCGCGGCTTCCTTCGGCATAACTGGCAGGAAATGTCTGCCGCCTTCTAGGCAGAGGGCGGCGCAGGGTCAATGAGAGGGACGGGTTCATGCGGCGCTTTGCGTGGGTCATCGGTGCGGCGCTGCCGCTTGTCTGGACAGCGCCGGTGCTGGCCGAGGATGTGGTGATCCGCATCGAGGCCAAGCGCGGCGCCGAGGCCGCCGCCCAGACCGCCGCCGCCTGGGGCGCGCAATTCCCCGACGTGGTGACCTTCCCGGCCGGCAGCGACTGGGTCGCGATCGCGCTGGGACCGATGCCGCGCGAAGCGGCCGCCGCCCGGCTGGAGCAGTTGAAGGCCGAGAAGAAGGTGCCGGGCGACAGCTTCCTGTCGCCGGCCGAGGGCCGCGAGCTGACCCGCATCGGCGCCGCCGATTCCCCGGCCGCGCCGGCGGATGCGGCACCGGCGACGGGCAGCGCCTCGACGTTTCCCCAAGGCGCCGAGACGGCGGCGACCGAGCCGGTGGTCGGCGATCTGGCCGGCGAGGATGCCCCCGCGGCCGAGCCGGTCGCGGAACCGGCGCCGGCGCAATTCTTCCTGCGTCTCGATTCCAGCCCCGACCGCGCCAAGGCCGAGGAACTGCTGGAAACCTGGCGCCAGACCCTGCCCGAGGCCGGGCTGTGGACGCTGCCGAACGGCCGCTCGGCGGTGGCCTTCGGCCCGATGGACGAGGTGACGGGCAAGGCCTGGCTGCGCGCCCTGCGCAATGCCGGCGCCGTGCCCAAGGACGCCTTCCTGTCCCCCGGCGAGGACATGGGCGAGATCGCGATCATCGGCGCCAAGCCCGAACTGGGCGCACCCCCGGCCGAGGATGCCGCGCCGGTGCCGATGCCGCCCCTGGAGCAGATCCAGCGCGCCCTGCGCTGGGCCGGGCATTACCAGGGCGCCATCGACGGCAAGGACGGGCCGATGACGCAAAAGGCCATCGCCGAGGAGATCGTGCGCCTGCGCGCCTCGCCCGACACAGCCACCGCCATGGCCGAACTGATCCGCCGGCGCGAGGCATGGCGGGCCGAGATGGGGCTGACGCCGTTGCAGGACGCCCATACCGGGCTGATGCTGCCGGCGCCGATGGACAGGCTGCAATTCGACCGCCCGGAACGGGCGCTGTCGATCTATGGCCCCAGGGACGGCTCGGGCGCGGCGCTGATCCTGTTCTCGCAGCCCGGCGGCCAGCAGGAGATGCTGGACATCGCCGGGCTCGTGACCGCGCTGGGCTGGGTGCCGGCGCCAGAGCGCAAGGTCGAACGCGGCAGCGTGATCCTCGACGGCCGCAACCAGACCCATATCGGCCATGCCGAGGGCCGGGTGGTGGATGGCCGGGTGCAGGGCTTCGTGCTGATCTGGCCGATCTCGGACCCCGAGGACCAGGTGCGGCTGGCGGCCGAGATCTCGGACAACCTCTCGCGTTTCGCCCCCGGCGCGGGCGAGGCGCAGCCGGAAACCCCCGCCATCGCCCCCGCGGCGCAGAACTAGCCGCGCCAGAACCGGGGCAGGAACAGCACCAGCACCGACAGCAGTTCCAGCCGGCCCAGATACATGCCGAAGATCATCAGCCATTTCGCCGAATCGGGCAGGTCGGTGACGGCGCCGTTCGGCGTCAGCTCCGGCCCCCAGATCACGCCGACATTGGCGATGGCGGTCCAGGCCCCGGTCAGCGCGGTGCGTGGATGCAGCCCGGTCAGCGCCAGCCCGACGATCAACAGGCCGAAGCTGAGGATGAACAGGGTGAAGAAGGACATCACCGAATCGACCACGTCCTGTTCCAGCGGCCGGTTGTCGTAGAGCAGCGGAAACACCCGGTGCGGCGACTGCATGCGCCGCAGCTGCGCCTTGACCGCCTGGAACAGCACCAGATAGCGGAACACCTTGACCGAGCACGACGTCGAGCCGGTGCAGCCGCCGATCAGCCCGACGATCACCAGGATGACGAAGGGGAAATGACCCCATTGGATCATGTCGGTCGAGGCGAAGCCGGTGCCGGAAAAGGTCGAGATGACGTTGAAGGTGGTCTCGCGGATCACGTCCAGCGGGTTCTGCGCCTTGAGCCAGAACAGCCGGTAGAGCACGATCACCGCGATGGCATAGAAGGTCCAGCGCAGATAGGCCCGGACCTGGATGTCGCGCCAGATCGGCTCGGCCTGGCCGCGGATCAGCTGCACCATGCGGATGAAGGGAATCGAGGCCAGGATCATGAAGAAGGCGGCGGCATATTCCGCCGGCCCGATGAAGGGCGCGAAGCTGGCGTCGTAATTCGAGAACCCGCCGGTCGAACAGGTCGAGAGCGCCAGCACCAGCGCGTCGAAGCCGTTCATGCCCAGCAGGATATAGACCACCATGCAGGCGGCGGTCATGGCGAAATAGACCCCGGTCATCTCGCGCGCGATGTCGAAGGCGCGGGGCAGGATCTTGCCCAGGGTGTCGAAGCCTTCCGAGCGGAAGAACTGCATGCCGCCGACCTTCATCACCGGCAGGAAGATCATGGCGACGACGATGATCCCCAGGCCGCCCGCCCAGTTCAGGAAGGCCCGCCACAGGTTGGTGCCCTTGGGCAGGTCGTCGAGCGCCGGGAATGCGGTGGTGCCGGTGGTGGTGACGCCCGACATCGCCTCGAAATAGGCGTCGGTGAAGCTGACATGCGGGGCGCCGAGGATGAAGGGCAGGGCGCCCGCCACCGGAACCACCAGCCACAGCATCGCCGTCAGCAGGAAGACCTGGTGAATGCTCAGCGATTTGTCGCTCTGGGCGGTGGCGAGGCTGACGAGACCGCCCGCCAGCATGGTCAGCAGCCCGGACTCGAAGAAGCTCTGCCAATGCGGATCGCCATGCCACCAGTCGACCAGCATCGGCAACGCCATGGTTGCCCCCAGCGTGACGACGATCTTGCCGACGATATTGGCCACGGGGCGGACATCCATCATGACGCCCTGCTTGCCGCGCCGCGTGAAAGGCGTCAAGCGCGCGACGCTTGCGCGGCCGGCCGCCACCGCCTATAGAAAGCCTCGATGCGGGTGTAGCTCAATGGTAGAGCAGCAGCCTTCCAAGCTGAATACGTGGGTTCGATTCCCATCACCCGCTCCACCCCTTCCCGCCGCCATCCAGCCCGCCCCCGCCCATCCCGGCGGCATTGTCTTCACCGTTTTCCAAATACTCCGGGGGAACGCCTGGCCGGCCCCATCGAGGGG